>CAJKFZ010000140.1 GCA_905199285.1 uncultured Ruminococcus sp. | reverse complement strand
GAATATTCGCTTTTGAGTGGGTCAATAGGGTCTTTGTTTTCCGTTTTTTACGTAAACGACCCTGCGCCGGTCTTTCTGTGACTTCACCGTAGAGAAGTGAATACCCCACCGGTCAGCCCAATCCCGCCCATCAGTAGTGATATTCGGGATTTCTGTCTTCATTGCCGGTCTTGCTGTCGTGACAGTGCTTGCATAGTGCCTGCCAGTTGGATTCACTCCACATCAGCGTCTGATTGCCACGATGCGGAATGATGTGGTCAACGATCGTTGCCGAAACAAATTTGCCCTCGGCAAGGCATTTCACGCACAGCGGGTGCTTGCGGAGGTACGCCTTGCTGACACGCTGCCACTTGCTGCCGTAGCCACGCTTAAAGGCTGATGGTCTGTCCGGGTGCAGAGGATTATGCTCCTCACAATACTTACCATCTGTCAGGTTGGGACAGCCGGGATGCCTGCAAGGTTTCTTACTCTTCCTCGGCATAGCGTTCACCTCCGGACATGAAAAGAACCACTGTGGTTTTCACCACGGTGGCTCTTTGTATTCTTTGCTATTATATATCATATCACACTTCGGAACTGCATTCAAGTGTCATGAACTGTCAGCAACTGTCAACTTTTTCATAGCCGCCAGACCGTAACGATGAAGACGGTAACAGGAGGATTCACTATAACTCATTTCAGCCATGATAATTTTCCATGGCTTGAACTCAAGATAGCGTTTTGTCAGAAGATCACGGGCATCATTGTCTGACACCTGCTGTATCTCGCTGTACATTTCTGCCATTAGATTATCAAGCTCTGCCTGAATTTCTTCAACTTCCTTTTCCAGTGAAATAATCTTGCACACAGCCGCTTCCATCTTATGTGGATTGGGAGAGGCTGTTTTCGGCATATCGCTGCTGCTCATACCTGTGATACCCTCGGCAGCTGCACGAAGGCTGCGAATTTCATTCTCCTTACGATGAATTCTTCTGCGGAGGCGATCTGCCTCTTCCATGTATTCTTTCGGATTCATGCATATTCCTCCCTCGCAATTTCTGCTTTAACAGCCTCCATCAAAGCTGTCTGCGTTTCATCTTTGTCCTGCAAAGCTTTCATAATCCGTTCATCAACCGTGCCTTTGGTGATGATATGCTGAATGACAACGGTTTTAGATTGCTGTCCTTGTCTCCACAATCTGGCATTGGTCTGTTGATAAAGTTCCAGACTCCAAGTCAGTCCGAACCACACCAGACAGCTTCCACCGGATTGCAGATTCAGCCCGTGACCTGCGGATGCAGGGTGAATCAGAGCCACCGGCAGCTTTCCAGTATTCCATTTCCTGATACTGTCGGACTTATCCATTGTGGAAAACGGGATATGCAGCTTGTGAAGCCGTTCCTTGATTCGTTCCAAATCATGCTTGAACCAGTAAGCAACAAGAATGGGTTTCCCGTTTGCAGCTTCGATAATATCTTCCAGTGCATCCAGTTTTCTATCATGAATTGAAATAATATTTTTTTCATCATCATAAATTGCACCGTTTGCCATCTGCGACAGCTTGTTGCTGAGGCTTGCGGCATTGGCAGCAGTAATTTCGCTGTCAGGAAGTTCAAGGATCAATTCCTTTTTTAGTTCCATATATTTTTCCTTTTCCTCTGCTGACATCTCGACACAATATTCGCTCATGATAAGTTCCGGCATATTGAGGTGATCGGTGGCTCTCATGGAAATAGTAATGTCGGAGATTTTCTCATATATCGCATCTTCTGCATAAGGAAGAGGTTTGTATGAATACACGATCATGCCGTTTCGCTTATCTGGCTGAAAGTATGTATTTCTGAACTGTCCGATAAATCGTCCTAAACGCTCTCCCATATCCAGCAGACGGAATTCAGCGTGCAAGTCCATAAGCCCATTACTGCTTGGTGTACCTGTCAGTCCTACAATTCGTTTTGCCTTTGGTCTGACTTTCATCAATGCCTTGAAACGTTTTGTCTGATGGTTCTTGAACGAACTCAGCTCGTCAATTACAATCATCTGAAAGTCAAAGGGAATACCGCTTTCCTCCACAAGCCACTGAACATTTTCACGATTGATGATATAGATATCAGCTTTATGCTTTAATGCGGAAATACGTTCTTCCACTGTTCCGACTGCTACGCTGTAAGTCAGATGTTTCAGATGCTCCCATTTTTCAATTTCAGCCGGCCATGTATCACGAGCTACTCTCAGAGGGGCGATAATCAGAACTTTTTGAACTTCAAAGCTGTCAAACATCAAGTCGTGAATTGCTGTCAGGGTAATGATCGTCTTGCCAAGTCCCATATCAAGCAGGAGTGCAGCTATAGGATTTTTCTTGATAAATTGGGTGGCATATTTCTGATAATCATGTGGCTTGAATTTCATGCAGCACCTCCGCAATCTGTTCTTTCATGTCAATGCAGTAAACCCGAAAGCCTAACGCTTCCAGTTGCCTTTTCCGATGTACTTGCAGCGGACGCATTTCTTTTCCCGGTGCTTTCAGTTCCACAAAGGCAATCCTGCCATTCGGCATCAATATGATTCTGTCGGGAACTCCTGCTGTACTGGGTGAAACAAACTTCCAGCAGATACCGCCTTTTACTTTGACGGCATCCACCAGTTTTCGTTCAATCTCACACTCACGCATAAACGCAGGCCTCCTGATACATCTCCCAGCACTCACGGAATACTGCAATGCAGGCAGAGACCGCACCACAGTCATAGACGAGGTAGTCCATAATGACATCAAAGTCATCCTCCGCAGGGAATGTGTAGTCATTCTGCATATCTCTTGCAAGGTCTGCATACCGATTCTGCTGATGCAGGTAATTTTCCATCATCCAGCGATAGAAGCCGCCGGTTCTTTTTCTGCTGTTTGTCATCATAATAATTTTCCTTTCTGCCACAGACCGTCCATGCCTGCATCATTGAAAAGCCCGATATTATGGTGCTTTTCGGCATTAGTGGCGGTCTGGGGCGGTCAAATCCTAACCTTTTATATATAGACATATTTTCTAAAATTTTCTCGCCTGCGTAAAGTATAGATATAAGTGTCATAGAGTGCCACTTTCCCAATTTTACGAGGTTTTTTAGCATTTCAAGAGACAGTCGTCAGTTTAGAAAATCATCCAGCTTGATACGAAGGCCCAGAATGATTCTTACGCTGCTTGTCTTTTTACGCTCAAAACCTGCCTGATCTAAAGCACCATAGAAATCAGTTGTGCTTCTTGCAAACTCGCCGTTTTCAGTACAGTAGCGGCGATATTCCTGATACAGTTCTCCCGATTTCTCACGGTAGGTTTTGTCAATCTCACAGCATTCGGCAAGGAAACGCCCCAGCCAGTCATTGTCTTCACGATAAGAACCGATAGCATCTTTCACACACTGCGGAGGTTCGATCTGGAAATTGTCTGCAATGACCTTTCTCGCACCCTCGATCAGCCATGAAAGGACTGCTCCGCCTGCGTTCTCAACGAGATACTGCGTGTAATTTTTGCGGTCATCCTTTCCGGTAATCTTAGCATGAAACGGTATAACGATCAATCTTCTCCAAGTACCATCGTCACTGGCACTGACTTTTGGCAGATGATTCGTATACAGCACCAGCGTGTGGCTTGGCTCGAATGTGAACGGGGCTTTGAATTTCTTTTCAGCGAATATGGGATCCGTCGAACAGAGCTGCTTGACGACAGATGTGTTTAGCCGCATACCTTCCTGTAATTCCGCCGCAATAATCAGCCTTTTTCCTTTCAGTTCCGCAAGCTCCGGCTTGACATTTCGCTTACAGTTGACCGTCAGAGCGTCAGCAGACATATTGCCGCTGTAGCTGCCAAGAACCTTGAAAATGACATTCCAGAATGTGGATTTGCCGTTTCGCCCGTCACCATAGGCAATAATAAGTGCCTCCACATACACCTTGCCGATAAGACAAAGACCGCAAATCTTCTGTACATATTCCATCAATTCTGCATCTTCGCAGAAAAACTTTCCCACCGCCTCAAGCCATAAGTCCATGCCCTCATTGCTCAGAACAACAGCCGTGATTTTTGTCAGATAGTCCGCAGGATCCGTAACTTCCCAGCCGTCAAGACCTTTCTGCAAGTCATAAGTACCGCCGGGTGTGTTCAGCAGGAAGGGGCTGTTATCCAGTTCCTCCGGTGCTTTTTCAAGTAAAGGCTTTGACGCTTCCAAAGCAGATTTCAGACTTCGCATATTGCGGTATTTCATGACGAAGGACTTGTACGCCACGGCAAGCTGATACTTGCGGTACACCTCGCTTTGATTGGCAGTTAGTCCTTGTGAGAACTTTTTGCCGCCACTGATGACATCGGCACGGCTGATGTTCATATTTTCCAAAGTATCCAGTGCTGCCGTAAGCATTTCCTCGGCTTCACGAAGCTGTTCGTCCGTGTGTTCCATCATCGCAGCAACGGCTTTTGCTCCGACTCCACCCAATAAGTGCCGTTATATCGCAGAAAATCCGTGGCAGTGGTATAGCAGACCTCTTCATCGTACATATCCACAAAGGCACGAGCCTGTCCAATGTCGGAGAAATCAGCCGGTATCAGGTTGTGCGTCATTTCCGCATACTGCTCCGGTGGAATGTAGCCGTCCTGCC
Organism: uncultured Ruminococcus sp.; assembly: GCA_905199285.1. Classification (GTDB taxonomy): domain Bacteria; phylum Bacillota; class Clostridia; order Oscillospirales; family Ruminococcaceae; genus Ruminococcus. Next base: position 2,215 of record CAJKFZ010000140.1, on the reverse strand, counting down.
TTGCAACTTTTTTGCCGAATTTAGCGGCACTGTTCCAGATAGTCTCAAGTTCTTCATCGTCAAGCGGCGGATCGCACTCCGCAGCTCTTTCGAGAAATCTGGTGTGAGCATCCTCGCCTGTACCAAAACGCTTGACCAGTTTTCCGGCATAGCGGGAAAGAGTGGAATTACGCTGACCGGCAGGAATGCTTTTCTTCTGCTGCATAAGCAGCATATAGTCCTCAATGGTCAGACTGCCGTCATGCCAAACCACATCTCCGTCCGAACCAAACAAGAAACGGGCAGCATCGAGAGCATTATCATCGAAGAAAGGAAAATGCTGCTGTATCTTCTTTTTTAGTGCCTTGTATGCAGCTGCATTTTCATACAGACCGCAAGGAAAGTAGACATGAAAACGAGGTCTTGCGGATTTACCGTCCTTCGGTTTCATATGGTTGCGGCTGAACGTCAGGACATACGCTACATCGGACAGAATTTCATCCAGTGCTTCTGGCGTGATCCATTCGTCCTGCTTTTCAGAATGGCTGTTGTCACAGTCCATCGGAACATGATCGGCAGACTGAAAATTCGATTCACTGCGGCTGTTCTTCGCATATTGTGCGCAGACATGGTCGAATCGTGCGGACTTTTTCATATCAGCTGCCGAGGTGATGACTGCCTGATGCGGATAAAGCTTGTTCTGCGGATTACCCGTGCAGTCGGCTGTGTATATGGTGAGTTTCATTTCTTCTCCTCCATTTCTTCCGTAAAATAGCGGATCTTCATATGCTTTTTCTTGGCACGGTCGATCTCAGCCTTCATGCCAGTGGATATGTTGTCACCGAATACCCATAGCTGTTCACACTTGCTCATCAGCACCAAGTTCATGAAAATCGCAATGTCACGCTCTTCGGGAATGCTATCATCCATAAACTGTGTGAAATAGATATGTGGCGTGATAGGCAGACAGTGACTGTCCACTGCGAAACGGCTGTATTTCTTGGCATTCTCGGCATTCTTTTCCGTATCTCCGGAGTATGGAGAGCAGATGTACACAATGGGACGGAAGGCAGCCGCCTTCTCCTGCTTTTCAAGGCGAGTGAATGCCACATATTCAGTGGGACTGAAATAGCCCTCGCTGTTATACAAATTTGCCATGTTCCAGCCTCCTTTTTGCACATTTATCGCAGAGAACCGCCGTGCCGTACATATCACCGATGCCATCAGCAAACACAGCAGACAGGTCAACGGCAACCTCTTCATCGCAGTCGGGGCAGGTGCAGAATACGTTTTCATCGTTCAGTTCAACCCTGACCTCCATGGTGTCGTTCACTTCTTTTACATAAAACATCAGATTACCTCCATTTTCATCCTTCACCGCATATGTCCATGGGTGAAGGGCAGTTATTATCTCAGCCAATATTTCCGGTATTGGTATTTCTCATTGCGAAAAACAGTTCGCACCACTTGATTGCTGTAAGAGTATACTCTCGACTTTCAGTAAACCAACCGTTGGTATTCATCATTCTGCCGATGTTTCGGGGAATGCAGTACAGATTATCCTTGCTGAAATCACTGCGGTTCGAATTTAAGAACACAATGATGCATCCCGATGGTACTGTGCAGCCATGATACTGCTCCCATAGAAGCCGGTGCTTTGCCGCATAGTCGCTGTTTTTGATGCCGGTATTGTCAACCTTCACATAAGTGTAGCCGTTCTGACTGACATATTCGTGACCGATTGGATGTTTATTCCATGTCTGCATCCCTTTTTTGAATGCTTGCCGCCCGGAAACAATGTGAAGAACTTTTATACAGTGGGACTGTATTCCACGTGGCTTTTTCGTCGTATGAAACAGTGCATTAAAGGCTTCGGTGACCTGTTCATAATTTGTATAGTGCAGGCAGTTCGCGGTCAGCCAAGCATCTTGTTCCGGTGTGAACGGATGATGTTCACAAACGAGTCTCAGACTGCGGCACTTGTTTTTGATACTGTAGAATGTGACCTCACAGCTAAATACTTGTCTGAAACAGACAGCAAGCTCCTCATAGGTACAGTTTCCATGATTTTCACGAAGCCACTGCTCTTCATTTTCAGTGTAAATATGCATCAGTGAATCAGCCTTTCAATCGTAGAATTTTGGAGCTTGCCCTCTGAGGTCAGTTTATCGGTTCTCAGGACAACATCCGCATTGTTGATCATTTGCTTGGCGAGTGAGGAAATCGTCTGGGAAAT
>CAJKFZ010000139.1 GCA_905199285.1 uncultured Ruminococcus sp. | reverse complement strand
TTATCCGTCGGTACACTCCGTTCATTCTGCTTTCTATGGCTCAGGGCGAAGTGATTGACGAGTCATACAGAAACAACGATAAGTACGAAAAGCGAGCAAAAAGAACAATCGATGTGTACGGATATGAAGATGACATCTCTGAACAGTTCCACCGGGAACTGATTACTCCGTTTGTTGACCCGTTTGAGCAAGCGGAGGAAGAACGGATTGAGGAAGAAAAGGAACAGCTTCGCCAGTTAGAAATTGCAAAAGTCAGAAAGGTATTGGAAATGCTGAAACCGGTTCAGAGAGAACGACTGATAAAAGCAATTCTGTTAGGTATGAGTTCAAGAAAAATCGCAAAGGAAGAAGGCGTATATTACAGCGTTGTAGATAAGTCGATTGCCGCCGCAAGAAAAAATTTCAAGAAATTTTATGAAAACCTCTGATTTTGGGTGTGCATTTTGACCCCCTTTGTCCAAATGAGTGAAGGGGTTATTTCAAATCCGGATACGAAATGCACTTTCAAGACTAAATGAACAGAGAGGTTATACATATATGCAGAGAAAAGAAATTCAGCGTGGAGATTTATTCTACTACGATTTTGGAAAAAGAGAGGGGTCTGTCCAGTCGGGAGAGAGACCAGTAATGGTAATTCAGGCAGACAATTTTAATGCCAATGCTCCGACAATTATTGTTGCGGCTGTTACGGCTGTGATGAAAAAGAAGTATCTTCCTTCACACATCATTTTGGGTGAGGACTTCGGTCTGAAGAAGCCGTCAATGGTTCTTCTTGAACAGATACAAACCGTCAATAAGGACGAACTAACAGACTACATTGGTTCGGTAAACGATGAAAGGCTTTGGAAGCATATTAACGCAGCTCTTAAAAAGACTTTCGGTTTATGGATTTACAACACAGACAGAACCGGAGATGTTCGCTGCTTATGTCCCAAGTGCCTGAGCGACTATATCCACGACCCGAATTATGTTGTCAGGCGTCTTGACCCGTTTGCGAAAAGCAAAGACCACTGCGATAAGTGCAATAACAGCGGTTGGGATTATATCGTTTATGACAAACGCACCTCGGTCAAAGGAAAGGGGTGCAGGAATGAGTAAGCGAGTGAGAAATAAAGACAAATATGATATTCCTATGTGGCACAGACCAACCATTTCCATTGCGGAAGCGTCGGCTTATTCAGGAATAGGGACAGGAAAACTATATGAAATGACAGATACAGAAGATTGTCCGTTTGTTCTTTGGGTTGGCACAAGGAGAGTAATCAAAAGAAAGCCATTTGTTGAGTATCTTGAAAGGCAATACTCAATTTAGCTCAAAAGTCAAGTGTGCGATGAGTTACTTCGCATCATTGGCTCATCGCCATTTTTTCTGTATCCTTTTAGACAGAAAAATTAAGGAGGTCGATACAATGCCCGAAAGAAAAAGTAAAGAAAAATATGATATTCCGCTTTACAGAAAACCATTCTTATCAATAGAGGAAGCTGTTGCTTACACGGGGATAGGGAGAGATAAACTTTATGAATTGACAAACCCTGAAGATTGTCCTTTCGTTTTATGGATTGGCAACCGCCGAATGATTAAAAGAAGGGTTTTCGATGAGTACATTGAAAAATGCTACTCAATATGATGGGAGGTGTTAGTAATGGACAATAGCGAAATGGCAGAGCGTTTCAAAAGCAGGAGTTCAGAAGTACCTCTATGGCACAGGCAGAATTTATCTGTACAGGAGACTTGTGCTTATACAGGTCTTGGGAGAGAAACGATATACTCTCTAATAAAGCAGAAAGATTGTAATTTTGCCCTGAGAGTAGGTCGAAGAACAATGATAAAGCGTGTTCGTTTCGAGAAATATCTCGAAAATCTATATTCGATTTAGGAGGTTACTAATGATAAAAGTAGAAGGAAAGGAAATCGCTGCTTACAGAAAAGAACTTGAGAACAGAAAAAGCGATTTGCCGATATGGGAACGCAAAGTTCTAACCTGTGATGAAGCTGCGGCATATTCCGGGATTGGAATTGCAAGATTAAGAAGTATGACAATGAAAAAGGGCTGTCCGTTTGCTATTGCAAATGGGACACAGATTTTGATAGTCAGAGAAAAGTTCGACGCTTATATGGATAAATCAGAAAAGGTATAGGAGGAAAAGATAATGGCAAAGACAAAAAGACGAGATAAATCAAGAGTTGTTCTTCGCACAGGCGAATCACAGCGAGCAGACGGTACATATCATTATTGTTGGACGGATGCCAACCGAAAAAGGCGTTATGTATATGCCAAGACTCTTGACGAACTTCGTTACAAAGAGGAGCAGATTGAAAAAGATAAAAAAGACGGCATAAAGGCAGAAGCTCGATATACTACCCTCAATGATATGTATGAGCTTTGGAAAGATTTGAAGCGTGGTCTGAAAAACAACACCTTCGAAAACTATAAATATATGTATGAGACTTTCGTCCGCCAACAGATTGGCTCAAAGACCGTTTCTTCTTTGAAAAAATCGGATATTAAGAGGTTTTACAACTACCTTGCAGATGAACGCCATTTGAAACCGGCGACCATTGATAATATCCATACGGTTCTTCATCAGATATTAGATATGGCAGTTGATGATGATTATCTCAGAAACAATCCTTCCAATAATGTGCTGAAAGAGTTAAAGCAGTCCCATTGTTTTCAAACTGAGAAACGCAGAGCCTTAACGAGACCGGAACAGGAACTACTCTTGAGTTATCTGAAGAATACACCGTCTGCAAGTTTGTGGTATCCGATTTTTGCAGTGTTGATTGGAACAGGGCTTCGTGTTGGAGAAGCGACGGGTCTAAGATGGTGCGACATTGATTTGGAAGAAGGTATCATTGATGTGAACCACACACTGGTTTACTATGACCACCGTACCGAGGGAAGTAAGCGTGGTTGCTATTTTAACATCAATACTACGAAAACTCCGGCTGGCAAACGCCAAGTTCCGATGTTGGATTTCGTCAAAGAAGCATTCCTTATGGAAAAGGAAAGACAGGAGTTGCTTGATATTCATTGCGAAGCTATTGTGGACGGATATACTGATTTTATATTTCTGAATCGATTTGGACAGCCGCAACATCAGGCAACCCTTAACAAAGCTATCCGCCGTATTATCCGTGACTGCAATGATGAACAGCTCCTGAAAGATGAAAATGCAAAGATTTTGCTTCCTCATTTTAGCTGCCATTCATTAAGGCATACATTCACGACAAGAATGTGTGAGGCAGGTGTGAATGTAAAGGTTATTCAGGATACACTTGGACACAAAGATATTTCTACCACTCTTAACATTTATACCGATGTCACGAAGGAGCTAAGGAGGTCTGAATTTGAAGGTCTTGACTCGTACTTTAAAAATGAGTATAATAAAGCGAACTGATTTTTAGCGGTTTATTCGTTTCGGGATAAAGTGCTTACACCATTTACACCAATTTATACAGTAATCGCAATCAAATTCGATATTATTCGAAGACTTGCGAGCGACCCCAAAAGCACTAAAATTGCTGCGGTAGTAAAAAATATGAGGTCACAGCACATCAAGTGAATGATGTCTGCTTTCGTCCCCACGATGCGCCCTCTTTCAAACGGAAATGACTAAGATCTATATATAAATCTAAAAAGACGATGTGCTCGAAAATTTGAGTATAATCGTCTTTTTAGTTTTTTGCATAATATAACGTTCACAGCAGCATTTTTTATTATGTTTATTAAGCGGATATTGTCTCTTTGGTTTCCTGCTGAATGGGGGTATCGCCGTTCGGGCATTCTGCCCTAATTATTTACATTACCTCTTTACGAGGTAATGTAAATAATTAATATCGGGATTCCAAAGGAGATATACTCCCCTTTGGCAGGGGGTTAAGGGGACAGCGTCCCCTTTATAATCTTTAATAAAAGTAAATGCTGTTGCCCTGAACAAGTTCTTATTTTCCCTTGACAAATCAGCTTTTTTATGTCATAATTAAAATGTATAGCTATGGTATGCTCGTGTGAAACGGAATGAAATTTTCCGAATAAAATTGAGAGGAGAGTTTTACTATGCTTAAAAAAATTACAAGCGGAATCGTCTCTGCTGCACTGATAACAGCTTCGATCGGTACGCTTCCGACATCCGATCCTGTCAAGGATGTTATGGCTGCTTCTGAAACTCCGAATTATGCCGAAGCCCTTCAGAAGTCGCTCTATTTCTACGAATGTCAGCAGGCAGGTCCGCTTCCCGAATGGAATCGTGTTGAATGGAGAAGCGACTCGACCATGATCGACGAGATAAAGGGCGGATGGTACGACGCCGGAGATCACGTTAAATTCAATCTTCCTATGGCTTACACTGCCTCGGTGATCGCATGGGGACTTTATCAGTATCCTAACGGTGTGGAAAAATGCGGCGAAATGACCAATTATGTAAACAATCTTGAATTTGTTCTTGATTATTTTGCCGATTGCGATCTCGGTGATGAGATAGTATTTCAGGTTGGAAACGGTACTATCGACCATACATGGTGGGGACCTGTTGAGCTTTATGAATACGGAATGAGCGACAGCGGAACTTCCTATGAAGCAGCTCGTCAGACTTATAAAACTTCTGAGGGATGTTCAGCTGTTTTCGGAGATATGGCAGCCGCACTTGCTGCCGGATACTGCGCTCTCGACGGCAGAATAGACGAATCAAAACGTAAGGAATATCTCGAACACGCCGAGCATATCTTCGAGCTTGCTGACGCTTCACGAAGCGACTCGGTTTACAACGACAGCAACGCTTCGGGATTCTATCGCTCCAGCCACTTCTACGATGAACTTTTCTATGCCGCAAACTGGCTTTATATCGCTACAAACAATAGCTCCTACCTCGATAAGGCAACAAGCTATATCCCTAATCTTGATACGGAATTAGGTTCGGATGAGCTTAAATATACATGGGGACACTGCTGGGACGATACCATGCAGGGCGGTATGCTCCTCTATGCTATCAACACCAAGGACAGCTTCTATATCAGCCGTGTTGAAAAGCACGTCAACTACTGGACCAACGAAATAACCAAAATCGACGGAATACTCGGCTACGCACATAACTGGGGATGCGCAAGATATGCTCAGACTGCCGCTTTTATTGCCGCAGTTGCTTGTGACACGGTTCTTTCCGACAAGGATACTTCCGCTTATGAGAAATTTTACGAAAATCAGATAAACTACGTTCTCGGCGATAATCCGACCAATCAGAGTTATGTTGTCGGCTACGGAGATAAGCCTGCACACAACGCTCACCATAGAACAGCTCATGCTTCATGGAAAAACGACATCTATATGCCTGAACAGAACAGACATATCCTCTATGGCGCTCTCGTTGGAGGACCGTCACAGGACGGCAGCTATGAGGACGACAGAAACAACTATATCAACAACGAAGTTGCTACTGACTACAATGCCGGATTCACTGCTATTCTCTGCAAAATGATCGACAAATACGGAGGAAAATCCGACCCTTCATTCCCTCCTGCTGAAAAACACGATGGTCCGGAATTCTACGTTGAAACCATGACCAAAGGAAGCGATGCAAGCGGAATGACGCTCAGCTTTAAAATAACCAACCACTCTGCATGGCCTGCAAGAGTTCAGGATAATATCTCCTTCCGTTACTATATGGATCTTAGCGAGATTATTTCCGCCGGTTATAAGCCTGAGGGCGTTGTTATCCGCTGCGACCGTGACCAGTCCGAAATGTACGCTTCTAAGGGAATAAAGAGCGCTGAAATTTCAAAGCTCATTCAGTATGACGGAAATATTTATTACATCGAGGTCAACCTCCCTGACGGAAGAGCTGTTCTCCCTGTTTCTGAAGGTATGCAGCAGTGTGAGATACTTCTCGCTTTAGTTTTCCCTAACTACGGCAGCGGCTGGGACGCTTCAAATGATTTCTCAAATAAGGAGCTTCTCGAAGGCGGTTCTGTTACGGACAGCAACGGTACTGCAAAGGGAATCGTTACACCATATGTTCCTGTTTATGTGAACGGCAAGCTTTATTATGGCTACGAACCGGACGGAACTTATGCTGACGGTCTTGGCGGCTCTGATGTTAATAATCCTGATCCTCCTACTCAGCCTACAACAGATCCTGTCGATGAGATTGTTTATGGAGACTCAAACTGCGACGGAAAAATTGATATGTCGGACGCTGTTCTCATTATGCAGTCTCTCTCCAATCCTGATAAATACGGAATTAACGGTTCAGATCCTACACATATTACCGAATCAGGCATGAAAAACGCCGATTGCTGCAACTCAGGAGATGGCGTAACAAACCAAGATGCTCTTGCAGTTCAGAAATTCAAGCTCAATATTATAAGCGAACTTCCACTTAACGAATAAAATTAAAAGACTGCTGTACTTTCGTGCAGCAGTCCTTTTTGTTGAATGTAACCTCTAAAAAACTGTTTGATCAAGCAAAAATCAAATAGTGCGTCGGTTGCAAGCAAAGCCCTCAAAGACTGATTTTTATCAGACAATATTTCTGATAATTCCAAAGCTGATAAGAATAATTATTGATATGATTACAACCACTTTGTTAAAACGCTCGCCTTTTCCAAAAATCCATAATCCAATGCATATCGTCCAGATAGGGATGAGTGAAAATATTACAGGATTATACCTGAAAGCCTCATAAAGTTCCAGTTTTGCCATACTGACGCACATTCTCGATACTCCGCATGACGGACACTCGATGCGTCCTTCTGTAAGAGTTTTTATCGGACAGGGAATTGAAAATCCGGTAAATATTACGAATATACAATAGATAATTCCAAAAACACCGATTTTAAATATTAAAACCGCTCTTTCAGTTCGTACTTTCATTTGGTTAAACCATAG
>CAJKFZ010000138.1 GCA_905199285.1 uncultured Ruminococcus sp. | reverse complement strand
ACCCTTAACTTGAAACATATTTTTAACTATTGTTTTCCTTTTTTCTAAAGATACCCGATCTTACGATCGCTGTCGAGCCAACTCCGATCATTCCCATTGCCGCTGCAATAAGGGCCTGATACCATTTAGAATAACCAGTTTGAGGCAATGTTGTTTCCGTACCTGTAGTTGTCGTGGGAGGAACAGTAGAAGTTTCTGTGGTAACGCTGTCTCCTTCGTTATTAGCTGGCAACTCCGTTGTCTGTTCATTAGTTTCGGCTGTTATTGTGGTGGTTACTGTTGTTGTAGTTGTTGCGTCAGGAGTAGTCGGAGCGGTAGTAGTTTGAGCAGTGATTTCATCCGGTGTTGTAACAGGATCATTTATCTCCTCATATTTTATCATTTTGCTGTTCAATGCTGTTGCATGTTCATCTGGGTTTTTCAAGTAATGGTCATATTGTATTGAGAGACCACCACTTAAAAACACAATCTGCCTTTTACCATTATCATCATATCGAACTGCAAATGTTTCGGTATGTGAAAGACCTACAACATCAGGTTCAGCATATAGTCTATACGCCATTTCTGTATTGAGATCAATTTGATTTAATTCGTTTTTGTAATCAGCATAATCATCTTCAGACGTTTTACCGATAAACTTCCACTCATCAAAATGATCATACAAATAGTTTAATAGACCATCCTGTGGCATTGAATCAGTAAGTTTGATAGGGATATCACTATAAGCGCCATATAAGTTCCAATTTTCAGTAACGTTATCGATAGCAAAAGAATAAACATTTCGATTGCTGTCAAGAAATATACCATAATACTTCTCATAATCCAAAATGAATTGCACTTGACAGAATTCTATTTTGGGTACTTCAGTGGTCGGTTCAGTTGTCTGTTCTGTGTTGGGTTTGACTTCCGTGGTGGTTACTGTTGTTGTAGTTGTTGTAACAGGAGTAGTCGATGCGGTTGTTGTGATAAGTTCAGATGACACAAACGACTTACATTTTTCAATAAGCCAATTATTTAATTCAATCGACTTTTCATCAGGGTTTTCAAGATAAGTCCTATACTTCATATCACCGTTGACATGACCGTTCATAAACACAATTTGTGCATTATCATCATTGTCATATCTAACGCCAAAGCTTTCTGTATATGAAGTCATTCCAACAGTTTGAACAATTTGAAACGGAACAAAAGGTATTTCAGCATCCACTTTGATTTCTGACAAAAGCGATATTTGTGAATTATATTCTTCTTCCGAAATATTTCCGACTATTTTATATTCAGAAATATTATCGTTTAAACGAGACAGTAACTTATCATGAGGCATGGCTGCATTTAACTCTATATTACCATCATCGCTGTAAGACCCAGATCCAAAAATCAACATCCAATTATCTTCAATATCTTCAAAATAAAAGTGTCTTACATTTCCATTGTTTTGAATAAAAAAGCCTCCGTATGAATAAGACGTTCTTCCTGTTCGCTCAGCATTTACAGTGCAAAAAACAATTTCAGACTGCACATTTTCATCTCCTGAATTATTCTCATCCGCTGCTGCCGCAGAAACACCAATACCGGTTAATAAGATAGTTGCACAGGTAATTATACCTGCAAAAAGTTTCTTCATATAAAACCTCCGTTATTCAGTTTATATATAACTCAACTGCCTGTTCAAGACAGTTGAGTTATTTTTTACACAAATTTCAACATCTTAATTTTCTGAATCCAGAAGCCAATAATTAGAATCAACCTTATAAGCATCTGCTGCTGAATCAAATGAAATACCTGCAAATTCTACGAATTCAGTCTGCGAATCCCAATTATTAATCAAATCGCTTGCGGTAATCCAGATAGGATCGGAATTAGGCGCACCATATGATCCATGAGAAACCATTACTTTTATACCGAACGAGTCGTCCGCTATTTTTTCCAAACGATTAATCTGTGCCTGAGTCAATTTAAAGCCGATGGAAAAATCCTTGTTGTCACGTACCTGCTGCGTATCAAAGAAGTGGAAATATACTCCGGGATAGTTAACAGGATGTATATTTGTTGCAATGATTGCTTCGTCTAAACGCAGACTTTCTTCCGACGAACGAGCAGCCAGTCTGAAGTTAATTCCAAGAGCTGCGCTGTCTTCTACGTGAACTTCAAAACCATAGGTTTCTACAGTACCTTCAAAACCGAATTTCATACATATCTCATTTGTAGTATGATTTGCTGCTACAGGATAGAGTTCCTGAACATATTGACTTTGACCTGTCGTTGTTTCAGGCAGATAATAGCCGGGGGCAAGAGCGATCATTTCTGTAACTCCTGAAGTTGTAGCGTATGTTCCGTTTGTATTTTGTTTAACTTGGTTATAATTTTCATCAATGGTATATAAATCAAACTCTGTATTGGCATTCTGATTGTTTATCCAATCTTTAGCGGTAATCTGAAGATAACCCGTATTGTTTGGAATATCCTCAACCAGATCAATTGTAGTAAAGGCTTCTGTGCTATGGTATTTATATCTGTAAGTAACATAACCATCAGCCATAACAGTGATATTGTACCAACCTGTTATAAGGTTCGCAGGCTTGCCTTCTGTCAGGTACATATCTACGTCATTATTGTGAGCTTCTCTGCCTTGAATTCTGATAGTTGCGTTATTCAAACGTGTACCGTTTAAATAATCACGAACAAATACGATAGACTCATTTTTATCTACGTTTTCACCTTCAGTTCTCAATGCAGCTTCAACTGCTGCTCTTGCATTTAAGATATTATATGTTCTTCCATTAGTATCATTTACTGTTCTTCCTTCTCCGCCAGCAGTATTAACAATTATTTGTTTTACTTGCTCTCCTGAAAGGTTAGGATTTACTGAATATAACAGTCCTGCTGTTCCTGACACATGAGGAGTAGCCATTGATGTACCATTCCATTGTGCTGAATAAATGTTACCATTATACTCCCAACTAAAACTATCTTCATAGCGACTTCCATATACAGTACTATATATCTTTTCACCGGGCGCAACAACATCTACTCTTTCACCTGTGTTACTAAATGTTGAAGAAAAATGATATGATGATGTAAAGTCATTTCTTCCAATGGAACCAACAACAATTATTCTATTTTTTACTAAGGGATTTGACGCATTAGTAAACAAACTGTTGTGCGTAGAATCTATACTGTTGTTTCCAGCAGAACAAACAATAACAAAATCATATCCCATTACTATTAGTTTAGAAAGATGCTGCTCAAGTGCAGGTGTGATGCTATCGATAAACGCTTCTAATTCTTCACGTTTGTCTATATTTTTCCTATTGAAACCCATGCTATAATTGATAACTTTTACATTGTTTCCAATTAATAATGTAGTAGAATACTTGACTTCCATTAAAGTATCTATGTTTTCTAAATTAGGATTAGATCTTTGCCCAACAGTTGAATAGGCATATAGTTTGCTGTTTACCGACACTCCTGATACACCAAGATTATTGTTGAATGCAGCAGCCATTGTTCCTGAAACATGTGAACCATGATTATTATTGGAGTAGTTATTCGCATAGATAGTTGGAAATTTCGAATATATTGGAACAGGTTTAGAATTATGCCAAATTTGAAAATAATTTAAATCCTCTTGATTAGTATCAAACAATGAATCAATAAGGCCAATCCTAACTTCCGACATTTGATCTGTATACTCCCAAGCTCCCGGTGCGTCAATTGCTTCTACACCCCAATTTGAACCGGAAGGATTAGTTGTATCCCAATCAATGGTTTCATTTGGATTCCAAGGATCGTTAGGAGTAAAATCACATTCCGATTCAATAACCGAGTTAATAGAAGCATATTCAACATTTGGATTGTCAGTTAACTCATTTATAATGTTATAAATATCAGTTGCAGTAACATCATATTCTATCTCAAACTGATAATCGTTCGTCAGCTCTATATAACCAACAATATCAGCATCATAAGTATCTCCTAATGTCTCCATTGTTGCATAAGACACATCGTTATAAGCAGTTACAAGAAACTGATTCTTAACATACTGAAATCCATTTGCATCAGTAGCTATATCATCAACATTCTCTATGTCCTTAAAGTATGCCTCGCCAATATCCGCAAGGTTTTCCTCGCTTCTTTCAACGGAATTGCTGAAAACCATTTCTGTAAGCGAAACGTTATCGATCATCGGATCGCCGTTCTTAATTGCCTGAAATCCCAAGGTAACGCTTGAATTCGGACCGATTATACCGGTATATGTTCCCTTGAACGTATAGTTGCAATTTCCGTTATTTATAACAGAAGCCGCCCAGCTGTTTGTAACTTCTGTTATTGTAAAATTACTGTCAAAAGTGAGTTCCCACCATTCAAGTGGCTTATCAGTTTTATTAGTGAGAATAATTTCACCTTGAAAAGTAGTATCCCACTCATTGATTATATTTAATTCAGCCGAAAATCCGCTTGAAGGTTTTTCAAGTCTATCCTGAGACATTATGATCGTATCCGGAAAACCCGTATAATCATTTAAGGTATAACCGAAACTTACAGATTGATCCGGTTGAATATTTGCGTTATATCCAGCATTGCGCACATATTCATATCCGGAATCTGTTTTTGCAAGGTTTGCATCCCAGATGCCTGTAATTTCCCCGTTAAAATCATCATATGAAAGCATCCAGTTTTCAATGGTGCTGTCGCCAGTGTTGGAAATCGTTACAGAAATCTTTTCTGTATTTCCCCAAGAGTTTGTTATATCATACGAGATTTCATAATCATCGTATACGTAAGTGCGACTGGTTGTTTCTTCACCCGCAAAAGCAGAAAACGGCATAGTTATAAACACGTTAGCTGCCATAGCCATACCTACAAATGCAGAAAATATTTTTTTGACTTTTAGCATTTTTCAACTTCCTCCTTATTTCGTCAATTTTTTAAGTGCAAACTTTTTTATTATTAACTATCACCTCACTGCTAAACAACACTAATCAGAACTAATTTTGCTCTGTTTATTATGGTACTTATTTTTTATGATTCCTGCCAGCATTACTAAACTCAGCGACACAAAAGCCAAAGAAAAGCACATCATGATATTATCTAAAGACATTAACGCTATTAAAAACTGAATCACAAGTTCAATTATAAGTATAATTCTTGCTCTTTTTTTATAGACTTGCTTTTCTAATTCATCTAACTTTTTATTCGCTGTTTCAACTGGAGCCAGCAGGAATATTATTGCTCCGCTTATAAGACTTAGACAACTGCCAATAAAGATTCCAAACGGAAAGAATTTTATTACCAAAAGCGCTGCAATTATCATTAAAGTTGAATATACGTAACATCGATTTGCAGTTTTAGCGTGAACGCCGCCTGCAAAGCTTCTTAGCGGTATGTACACTGCTAAAAACAAGAAACTTTCAATAACCATCTGAAAAATAAGTCCGATAATAAGTGTTGTCAAAATATTCAAACCTATTGTAAATCCTTGCTGAATTCCATATTGATAAATCGGCTTATTTTCAGACGAGATCGTATTCTTTTCAACAAGTTTTTGTGCAATGCGTTCGGATGTCTGATAAAACATCAAAATTTACGAAGTTTCTTTGCCTGTTCCGGAACTTCTTCCTGATATAGGGTATATGCACAAGTGGAATTAACGGCAAATGTAGCAAGTACAAGAGCCAGTGCGGCAATAACCGCACGATATTTTTCAATAAATCTTGTCAAAGAAAAAACCTCCCTTCAAATGATTCTTTTGGCAAAATTATTATACCATATTTCCATCATTTGTGCGGGAAGTTTACGAAACTTACAGTTTTTATAGCGCAACTTACAGTATTTCTTTTAACTTAATAAAATTTATCCATATAAAGCAATACTTCTGACTGAAAAATATGGTCATCATGGGTGATTTGACAAATTCCGTCATACTTTGCAGCGGCTATTTCGACATTCCTCATTCCATATCCATGTTTATCATGATTTTCTTTCGTTGTAATAAGTTCTCCGTTTTCATATTTCACAATTCCGTTATATGTATTTTGAATTCGCATCAGAAGTATTCCTTTTTTATAGGTCATTTTTATGTTTAACTTTTTGTTATCTTTTAATCGCAGCAAAGCCTGCAATGCATTATCCAGCAGATTAGTCAGGATTGTGGACAGATCCATAATTTCAACAGGAAGCTCTTTAGGGATTATGATGTCTACAGTGACATCAATATCGTTCAGTACAGCTCTGCACAACTTATAATTAATAATGCTGTCCACAGCGATATTTCCCGTATCAGAATATACGACCGGAATTGTCTTTTCACTATTTACTAACTCAAGAATATAGGAAAAGGCTTCTTTTTCCTTTTCGTTTTTCAGTAAATCTTCAATTATCATAAAATGATTTGAAATATCATGCTGAAAAGAACGTATATCTTCCGTTGCGTTCTGCATTAAAGTGCATTGATTTTGATAATATTCTCTTTCTTGTTCTGATATTACCAATTTAAGGGAACGTTCATAAAATGTCGACAGCGAGTTAAATAAAAAGAATACTATAATATTTACAGCAAAAAGTAATATCATTGAGGCAACTACCAATTTTGTTGTTGTTCCATTAGTAGTTGTAAACATTAATTCAATAGATACAGTTAGTATAGGCACAGTTAAAGAAGTTAGACATAACCAGTAAGGCTGTTCCCTATTTTTTCTCAAATCAAAAAGTCTGCTTATCAGTAAAACTACAATAAATACCATCATTCTTGATAAAAATAATCCAAGAATATTTTCGTATTCATATTTTTGAAGCGGTTCTATATATGCGTTTTTGGTTAATGCAGATATAAGTATTTCCGCTGCAAACATTATAAGATAGCATTCTGAAACAGCTATAATTTTTTTCCTTATCGTTGACTTGTAACAAAGTGAAATTATAAATAATAAAATA
>CAJKFZ010000137.1 GCA_905199285.1 uncultured Ruminococcus sp. | reverse complement strand
ACCTCATTTATTTTAATATAATATTTTTATTATACTAAACAAAGGTACGAATGCAATATGTTGTTTGAAGATTTTTGTCGTATAATGTCGAAAGTTTTGCTCATATCGAAATTGTAATCATAATTTTATGTGGGTACCTCAAATATTCTCATATGCAGATAACAAATCAAGAAATTATTGACTCTTCCGTCAGCAAATCCACAACCCCACTCATAATATAATCCACACAAGGAAGCGCAACGCTGTTTCCGAGAGCCTTGTATCTTGCTGAATCTGATTCTGATGCAGTCCAACCGTCAGGATACCCCTGCAAACGCTCACATTCAAGAGGGGTAAGTCGTCTCACGATGGCTTTAGGCTTGCTGATAAAATGAGGATCTTTATAGTCCCTTGCTGTAAGAGTAGGTGATTGATTTACACAAACCTGGGTATGAGATGCATCCGTCACTACATAAATATCCTCATCTTTAGTCTGCTTAAGAATTAAGGATTCTGAACCGCCGCCAAGATCACCACCGGTACATTTTAAAGTAGAAACTCTGTTTTCGACATAATCACCATACCCGCTTTGACCATATGCAATAGGTTTGTCCATATCAGTTTCCATAACAAGCGGTACGTTACCACCGCCTGTCCCCATTCTTGCACTCAGTGTTTGACATACACCATCCTTGGCAATTTCAACCATGCTGTCAGCAGGATGATTGTCAATCAACACCGCTGTTTTCTGACTGCTCAGAAGAGGTGGAGAAATTTTTTCACCATATGGAAGCGTAGGCATACTACCGCCTTGCTGATATGCAAAAGCAGCTACATATGTATCATCGTTATTCTTGTTCTGCTCTTCAACAAGAACACAAGGATAACCCTGTCCCGGTTTACCACCTCCTGTTGTAAGAGCGCAGGTTTTATCTTCCATAATGCCTACCTCGGCATTTCCATTTTGCCATACTCCGTATGCAACGGCAGGTCTGTCCATAGCAGTAAGGGTATAGCTGACATCCTCTCTCCAACCCTTTCCGTTGCAGCCTGCCGTATCAGCACGATCGATACAATTTCCTTGAATGCAATAAACAGGTTCTTCAACAGCAGCATTTCCGCCTTGATTGCAAGTTGGATTCAAACCGTTTGTATCCAATGTTTTGCTGACATCCGCTTCATAAATGCCGCTGTCTGGATTATCTGATTTCATAGAGTTGCTTGACATAGAACAAAAGCCATAGACAACAGTTTTTTCTTTGGTTAATACAGACATCTGATTGTCACCCATTTGAGAAGTCAGAGTACCTGTAACATCTTCCCACGCATGACCGCCAAGCCGTGAGGAAGCACCGGGTTCAAAGGCAATGGGCTTTTCTTCTTCACTCTCAGGGAGAACCACATAAGGCTTGTTACTTCCACTTGTTCCGTTGGCAGCAGTGAGCGTCGGGCATTTGTCAACCATAATTTCTGCGTTCGCTTGCTGAGTTGCAACACAAATTACATCATCAGAAGATTTATCAAAAACAAAGTTATCACCATTATATGCTCCGGCATTACCATTCCAATTGCTTGAATAGCCGGCAGTCAATGTAGATGTTACACTGTTTCCTCCTGCTGTTGTCCTATTCCTGCTTGATTCTCCAATGCTGCTTTCAGTCTTGGCGGTAAATCTTTTCCACGGCGCTGAGCTCGTTGTAAGATGCCTACGCAGGCTTTCGGACTTAAATAATATTTCTCCGGCGCGTTGTCCTCCAAAATCTGCGACAAGGAAGATTCTACGGCGGCGCTGGGGCACTCCCCAATATTGAGCGTCAAAGAGTCTCCATGCGATGGAACAGGATTCTCCCAGAATCTCCCCTGAATTTGACCATCTCTCAGGTCTAAACGTAGGAAGCCTCTCTGCCATAAGCTTACAGAACTCTTGGAGGACGCAGAAGAAGTCGTCTCCATTGTTGCTGCTAAGTGCACCGAGGACGTTTTCCCAGATAACAATTTTTGGATAGCATTCATTTGTTTTTTCCCTCATTTCTCTGATAATTCTGATCTGCTCCATGAACAGACCGCTTCTTGTGAAATCAAGCTGTGCACCGCAGTTTGGACAGTTATGTGTACTGTCGGAAAACTCAACAAGAGTTCCGCAGGTTTCACACTTTAGCTTGATACCACTCTGCTTGCCGGCCACGGACAGGTCCTGACAATTGTGAACAACAATGCTGTCAGCAATATAACTTTCATCTCCTTCAACGGAAATGTTATACACAGTTTTAGTTTCACCGGTTTTTATGACATCTCGACATTTGTACCATTTATGCCCACCATGCTCTATCCCTATTCTTCTGTTTTCATTATTACAAATAGCGACAGAATATGTATCATGCTGATTAACAATACGATCCTCGATTATGTGTTTAACAGGTCTTTTACAATATGATACTGAAGTGGTATATCCAAGAGATTCAGCAAGCATTCTGATACCAAGTATAAGCTGTTTACTGATAGAGGTAACTTTCATTGATGTATCAGACTTTCTGTAACCGTTTCTTTATCATGTGAATCACATATATAAATTGTGCCACAGCCATTGCCATTCGACTTTTCTTTTCTGAATCTATTTCTAATCCATCCATCACCAAGCCAACGACCTACAAAATACCAGAAATCAGTATTCAGTTTAGACATAGGTTTTTGATTTGGTTCCGTTTTAACAGTAAACGGAATAGGCAGCTTTTCTGTTCTAACAGGCGTTGCTCATTGTTTACCTTTCATATTTCCAGCATTTGTCCACTGACTGTTCACAACTAATACCTTGCGATTAGTTCTTCTTCCGTTTTCAAGACGGGCGTATGAATGTTTTACATCAGCACTATAGATAGGGTGGTTTGCTGTTGTTTCTATTATCACATTTCCCTTTAAAAGGAATGTTTCTGCTTCTCTGATTCCAATAGCTGTTACTTTTCTCCATCTACCCATATGTGTCAGCACGACATCATTAACTTGAATATTCTCAATTGGAATATATCCTTGATCCGTAAGCACCATAGTTCCTGCTGGAAAGCATGGACTGCCACCTGTAAGCACGTCAACAGGTTCAATTTCATCACCATGAATCTTTGTTATGTCACCGAGATGTTTCATATTTGGAAAATGTTTTCTTGTGATTCTGATTGGTGCAGCTTCAATTTCTGACGCCCACACAGGTTCAATTCCGTACCAACTTCCGACAAATTCAAATCCGCCTATTCCAGAAAACAATGAACCAAGTTTTAATTTTATTTCAGACAATTGTATCAACCTCCATTACTATTTAGGTTCTATAACCTATAAGTATAATAACGATTTTCTGTAACCCAAACGACTGCATTAAGTGAAATACTCAATACAGTCTTTTGAATTAAAATAGCTTTTTAGGAATTTTTCCAATAACTTTATGACTCTGTGGAAGAGAACCATCACCTGACACCTCATTCCCCCAGCAGTCCCAACCCGGATGTTTTTGACGTGCGAATAGTTCAATGGCAGGCATATATGATACCTTTTCAATCATCTGCCGCATAATATCAGGTTTTTTGCTGTGTTCTTCCTTGGGTGCATAAAATCCGGTTACCCCCTGCTGTCTTTTCCCATCAATTGTCTTATATGGCACCATACCTTTTCTGCCGAACAAACAATGTTCTGTCAAACCTCTGTAATACTGACCCAACCCTTGTCTGTCTTTCACCCACGTGATACAAGTGATATACTCAAACCCCCAGGCTTCCATTACCTTGAAAGCGTCTTGCAGAAAATTATTGGTTGTCCAGAGGTAAAGATGGCAGTTTTCATCTGCTATCTGTTGCACTGGAAGTTCACATATTTCTTTTGTTGTCATAAGCGGATAATGCCTATCAGCGCCACGTTTTATTTTACCTCCACCACTTTCTTGCCAAGGTGGACCAGCGTAGATAGTTTTATATTTCTTATTTGGAAATGGTATGTAGTTCATCATCTCACCACCCTCTGTTTATAATAAAGGTTTTGCTTTATTTGTATAAAACCATACATATACTATAACGATTCAGGCAACAAAAAAGCCGTACCAATGACTGAGCATCGGTACGGCTTTATAAAATTATTTATTAGCATACTTAAAAAATCAATAAAATCCAAGAGTTTTTGAAGTTTACTTTAAAAACTTTAAGAGTACAACTAAAAAGACCAGATGCCCTCATTTATGATCAAGGTAATACGTAGAACCTGTCCACATAAATAAGCACGGTACGACTTATGATTTAATTTTAGTGACCACTGCCGGCAGTTCTTCATCAAAAGCAGTATTGATGAACATAGGAGCAACCCATTTTAGTACAAGAACTCGGCTGTTGTCTGATTTACTATCAACCCAATAGTGATGAAAGTGACCCTTTCTGACCTCTCGGAGTATGTCTTTGGGCTTTGTTTCGGTCGTAGGTTTCCTTGTAATCTGCTTCTGCTGTATGTTTTCGCTAATATCAGCACAGATGTATAGAACAAGCTGTAGGGCCTTTGTAATAAAATCATGTGTGAACTTTAGCAATTTGGGATCATAGCTAATTTCACCGGTTGCTTCTGACATCAGCATATTCATCCATTTCATAGCTTCTTTAATGCTTAATCCTTCACGAATAACAAGTGGACATCCGAGATATTTATCTTTATACACTGCTAAGAAATTTAAGGTAAGCTGACGCCTTGTGCCGTTTGATACGTCTTTATCCCAAAGAATATAATCATAGCTGCAGAAAAATCCTTTTACACCTAAAGAATTTTCACCATCTATCTGTACATAAAAAGAAGGATATGGTGTACTGAGCAGTGTAGATATCGGAACAGTAAATTCATCATCTGCTGATTGCATAAGCAATTCTGCGAAATCAGAATCAAACGAGTAAATTTCCTTATATTTACGCCATGAATATAACCCTGATAAAATAGCAATATCTGTAAGGTCAGGAGTAACATTATACTTTTCATACATCACTTGCATGATAGGCTGACACATATATGTCGGTAATATGCAGCGGTTCTTGTTCCAATCAAGATTGATTTTATCAAATGGGAGGTTAAGTGAGCAGTCACAGTATTCCCACACATCAGGAAACTTCTGTTCGAACTCTTGCACCATTTTCAGCGGTACCAGCGTATCAATTCGGTTTTGTTTCTTTCTTGGCATAGTATTCCCCTCCTACCCTCTATAGTCATCATATATCTCAATGTATTGTTCATCACTATCCGTTCCTATAATAAGTTCTTCTCCAAGAACTTTAGAAAGCTCAACAATCTTTTGAATTGATGAAATAGTAATGTATGCTTTACCATATTTCTTATCACTTTTTACCTTTAATTTATAGGGAGCAAGCACCTCTCCATACTTTTCTATAAATCTTTCACAATTACCAAACATCAAATCGAAGTTAGCAGACTGAATCCTAAATTTCATAATTAATTATCCTCCTGACACAATTTCAGACAGAATTCTAATTCTGCAATTTCCGTTTTTAATTTCCTCATATCAAGCAGAGCATTAATTGCGTTATCTTCATAAGTCGAGTATTCCATATCTTTCATATTGATTCTAAAGATGATCTGCATTTGTTTTAATGACTCTCTTTTTCTAATGGTAATGATTGCTTTTGTTTAAGTTCATATAATTGTTATTTCATTTCTAATCTCCATTCTAAAACAATTTCCTAGACTTCATATGGTGCACTCTTTCAACTCTCATCCTACCAATGTTACAATACGGATCTGATTCTGTGTTCATGAGTTCAATATCAATTCATTTCAGATTATAACTACACTCTCTGTTCAATTCTTCACAAGCAACTGCATGAGTACAGCTTCCAGCTGTAATGTCAATAGTTATACCGTCTTTGGGTGTAAGTAGTTTTATCAGCCACTTAATTAATTCTACTGGCTTAACTGTAACATGAGGATTTCTTTCTTCATTTGGTAGCTGACGTTCATGAGGTGCTACTTTTGGACAATATTTAATGATTGGGAAGTATCGGCTGCCACCACCTGAATCATCATAACCACGAACTGTATCAAAATCAGGATTTCCTACACCATATACTGGACTACTTGAAAAACCGATACCTCTATTTGACTGTTTTGACTTTGAATATCCTGTCTGTTCATCAAGTATATCTGCTGTATGTTCGTCTAAAATCACATTCGGAGGGAATCTTCCGGAATCCTTGATACAGCATTTAGCCTGCCCCAATGGAGTATTACCATCTCCGTAAATATCGGTACCATTATCGAAACCACGACTGTGATCAGATGCTTCTATAAAATTGGTTTTGGCTTTTGCAGTTTGAATATCATGCTCATTTTTAAACGGTACTCGACAAGCGTCAATATTCATCGCTCCACAGCCATATTTTTCTATATTCTGAATATATGTACCTTCAAGTGTTTTTTGGAAGATTGTAATTGGTTCATGTGCTGGCTTTAATCCTACTGTTTTATATCCGTAATACTTTTCAGCCAACACTTTATTTCCTGCTTTATCAAACAGCTTGCCTATATCCTGATTCTTAGGCATACCAGTAGAATAAATCCAGTCTATTTCTTCAACAATCTTAAATCCTGCATCTTCAAAAGCGCATTTCATTCTGTGGTTTGTCTTGAGATGCCCGAAAATCGCCACGTATCCGCCTGGTTTCATGACTTGCACAAGACCTGTTGCTCTTTCATGACACCATTCATAAAAGTTCTTATCAAAATCCCAATTCTTACTCATAAATTCAATTGCATATGGGAAATCAGATATGCAACTATCTACAGATGCTTCATTTAACCCACCAAGTACTGCAATATTATCACCGTGAATTATTTTACCATTCTCATTATTAAAAATGACTTCCATTTTTAAATTCCTCCATCATTTCCTTATATGAAATTCCATCAGTTAATCCAGGCGATGAATCACTATCAG
>CAJKFZ010000136.1 GCA_905199285.1 uncultured Ruminococcus sp. | reverse complement strand
CTTGTTCTTTGACCCAAAACCCCAACCTCACAATATGACAGAATTATTTTTGTTATATTAAATTTATAAAGATAAGTTCCATGGCAAAGGTATGAATATAGATAATAACTGCATAAAAGTGCTGCAGCTATTTTATTGTGCAAATTGCTTAGAATACTTATTTGTATTTTGTAAGAAATAACGTATAAAATCGCTTTACTTTTGCGCTTTTTTGTGTTAAAATTAATAATATACAAAACAAGAATATTATCTGTTTTACACAGAAAGGAATTATAATAATGCCAATTACTGAATTATTAGAAAGAAATGCACAAATATACGGAAATGATGTTGCCCTTGTTGAGGTAAATCCTGAAATTACCGAGGTAAGACGTATCACATGGAAGGATTATGAACTCATCGAACCAGATCCGCTCTGCTGCTATAGACGTGAGATCACATGGAAGGTTTTTGATGAAAAAGCAAACAGATTCGCTAATCTGCTTCTTCAAAGAGGTGTGAAAAAAGGCGATAAGGTCGGAATTCTTCTCATGAACTGCCTTGAATGGCTCCCGATCTATTTTGGTATCCTTAAAACAGGCGCACTCGCTGTTCCGCTTAATTTCAGATATTCCGCAAGCGAGATCAAATATTGTCTCGAGCTTGCCGAAGTTGACGTCCTTCTTTTCGGTCCTGAGTTTATAGGAAGAATTGAGGAGATCGCTGATGAAATAAGCCGCAACAGGCTCATTTTCTATGTCGGAGAAGGATGTCCATCATTTGCTGAGCATTACGACGGTCTTGTTGCAAACTGCGCAAGTTCTGCTCCGGACATTAAAATTAATGATGATGACGACGCTGCCATTTATTTTTCTTCCGGAACAACAGGTTTCCCGAAAGCTATTCTTCATAAGCATCAGAGTCTCGTTCATTCTGCTAAAGTTGAGCAGAATCATCACGGTCAGACTAAAGACGATATTTTCCTTTGCATTCCGCCGCTCTATCATACGGGAGCTAAAATGCATTGGTTCGGAAGTCTTTATTCCGGAAGCAAAGCTGTTCTGCTTAAAGGCGTTAAGCCAAAATCGATTCTTGAAACTGTTTCAAATGAAAACTGCTCTATAGTCTGGCTTCTTGTTCCGTGGGCGCAGGATATTCTTGACGCAATCGACAGAAATGAAATAAATATTGAAGATTATCAGCTCTCCCAGTGGAGACTTATGCATATCGGAGCGCAGCCTGTTCCGCCTTCGCTTATTTCCCGCTGGAAGAAAATATTCCCCGATCATCAGTATGATACCAACTATGGACTTAGTGAATCTATTGGTCCCGGCTGCGTTCATCTTGGAGTTGAGAACATTCACAAGGTCGGTGCAATTGGTAAAGCCGGATTCGGCTGGGAAGTTAAAATTGCTGACGAAAACGGAAACGCTGTTAAGCGTGGAGAGGTCGGCGAGCTTTATGTTAAAGGTCCGGGAGTTATGACCTGCTATTACCGTGACGAAAAGGCTACAAACGAAACTCTTAAAGACGGCTGGCTCCTTACCGGAGATATGGCTCAGGAAGACGAGGACGGATTTATCTACCTTGTTGACCGTAAAAAAGATGTCATTATCAGCGGAGGTGAAAACCTTTATCCCGTTCAGATCGAGGATTTCCTGAGAGCACATCCGTCAGTAAAGGACGTTGCAGTAATCGGACTTCCTGATAAACGTCTCGGAGAAATTGCAGCGGCGGTTATTTCTGTAAAGGAAGAGTGCGAATGCTCTGAGGATGATATAAATACATACTGCCAGAAGCTTCCGAGATATAAAAGACCCCATAAAATCATTTTTGCCGATGTTCCAAGAAATCCTACCGGAAAAATTGAAAAACCAAAGCTTCGTGAAATTTACTGCGGCGAAAGTCTTGTTGCTAAACAAATAAAAAATTAAATAAAAAGCCTGTCCGAAATAATTCACGGACAGGCTTTTTATTAATTCTTATTAATTTTTATCAGATCTTTTATAACTTCCCCTGCAATTATCAATCCGGCAACAGACGGTACAAATGCATTTGAAGCCGGTATGCTCCGCCTTTCAGTTTCTCCCTCTTCTGTCATAAGAGCATGAACCGCTTCATCAGAAGGCATTATAGGCTGCTCTTTTGAGTAAACTACTTTAAGCTTTTTTACTCCCCTTTTTTTCAGCTGATTCCGCATAACTCTTGCAAGCGGACATACGGATGTTTTGTAAATATCCGAAACTTCAAATGCGGTCGGGTCGACTTTATTTCCCGCTCCCATAGAGCTGATTATCGGAACTCCAGCCGCTTTCGCCTGCATGATAAGTTCAATTTTTCCTGTAACAGTATCTATAGCGTCAACAACATAGTCATACTGCGTAAAATCAAACTTTTCAGCTGTTTCAGGCATATAGAATGTTTTGTATATGTTCACTCTGCAATCGGGATTTATACTAAGAATGCGCTCCCTTGCGACATCTACTTTATACTTGCCAATAGTGCTTCTTAATGCAATTATCTGACGATTCAGGTTTGTAAGAGCAACCTTATCACTGTCGATAAGGTCAAGCTCCCCTACTCCGGAACGAGCAAGCGCTTCAACGGTGTATCCTCCGACGCCGCCGATTCCGAAAACTGCAACTCTTGATGACGAAAGCTTGTGCATTGCCTCACTGCCGAAAAGCAGCTCTGTTCTTGAAAACTGATTGCTCATATTTTTCAGACCACTTTAGGGATTCGCTTAATTACAGCTTCATAAATCACAACAGAACTTACAATGCCCATAAGTCCTTGTATAAGATTTCCGCTGACTCCCAAGAGAGCAGTTGCGACTGAACCGTACATAAACGCCTCGAAAATTCCATATCCGGCAACCATTATAAGCTCGGCCGTTATCGCTGCAGCAACTCTTGAGAAAACAGAATTAGCTTTTTTAGAAACGGCACGATATACGAAAAATGAAGCAGCAGCCATAAGTCCTTTTATTATCAGCGTCGCAGGAGCATAAACGATATATCCGGATATTACGTCTGCCATTGCCGAGCCTATTCCTGCCGCTGCCGCACCATAAACAGGTCCGAGAAGCCATGCTGAAATGTTCACAATGCAGTCGCCAAGATTAACATATCCCTTTGTCGGAGTAGGAACTTGAATAAGCATAGTTGCTACGCAGGCAAACGCCGCCAGAAGCGCTGCAAGAGTCATTGTTTTTATTTTTTTACTGTTCATTATAAACTACCACCCTTTGAAAGCCTGTATTTATAAGAGAATTTCCATAAATACAGGCTATTTTTAATTATATTAATGCTGCAAAGCCCTTTTCAAGGTCTGCAATAATATCGTCAATGTGTTCTGTACCGATTGAAAGTCTGACTGTATTAGGCTTGATTCCAGCTGAAAGAAGCTCTTCTTCGGTCATCTGTGAATGAGTTGTTGATGCCGGATGTATTACAAGCGATTTAACGTCTGCAACGTTGGCAAGCAGCGAGAATAATTCAAGACTTTCGGTGAATTTCTTTGCTTCGTCGGCTCCGCCTTTTATCTCGAATGTAAAAATAGAAGCTGCTCCATTCGGGAAATACTTATCATAAAGCTCCTTTTCCTTTCCGGATGCAAGCGATGGATGATTCACCTTTTCAACCTGCGGATGCTTGCTGAGGAAATCCACAACTTTAAGCGCATTCTCAACATGACGTTCTAAACGAAGTGAAAGAGTTTCAAGTCCCTGAAGAAGAAGGAACGAATTGAACGGAGAAATTGATGCGCCCTGATCTCTCATAAGAGTTGTTCTGATTTTAAGAATATATGCGAGATTTCCGCAGACTTCCGTGAAAACAACTCCATGATATGACGGATTAGGCTTTGAAAGCCCGGGGAATTTATCGTTCTGAGCCCAGTCAAACTTACCGGAATCGACGATAACTCCTCCCATTACGGTTCCATGACCGCCGATGAATTTTGTTGCGGAATGAACTACAACATCTGCGCCGTGTTCGATCGGTCTTAAAAAGTACGGCGTTGCAAATGTATTGTCAACAATAAGCGGAATTCCATGCTTATGCGCAACAGCAGAAATCGCTTCAATGTCTATAACGTCAGAATTCGGATTGCCGAGAGTTTCTGCATACAAAAGCTTTGTATTCGGCTGAATAGCTTTTTCAAAGTTTTCCGGATCGGACGGATCAACAAAAGTTGTTGTGATTCCCTGCTCTTTCAGCGTATTTGCAAAGAGATTATAAGTGCCGCCGTAAAGATTCGTTGACGAAACAACATGATCGCCTGCAACGGCAATATTTTGAATAGCGTATGTAATTGCCGCAGAACCGGAAGCTGTTGCTAATGCTCCTGCACCGCCCTCTAAAGCAGTTATTCTTTCCTCAAAAACACTTGAAGTCGGATTCATGAGTCTCGTATAAATATTTCCCGGAACAGTAAGACCGAAACGTCCTGCCGCTGTAGCGGAATCTTTAAAAACGTAAGAGGTTGTTGCATAAATCGGAACAGCTCTTGCATCTGTTGTCGGATCGGGATTTTCCTGACCCGCATGAACCTGACGTGTTTCAAATTTATAATTGCTCATAAAAAACATCCTTTCAAAATGTCATATATATTATACTGCACATTTTCTGTCAC
This sequence comes from uncultured Ruminococcus sp., assembly GCA_905199285.1. Classification (GTDB taxonomy): domain Bacteria; phylum Bacillota; class Clostridia; order Oscillospirales; family Ruminococcaceae; genus Ruminococcus. Next base: position 2,383 of record CAJKFZ010000136.1, on the reverse strand, counting down.
GTCAATAAGTAAAATAAACATTTCATATTGCATTTCGATATATTTTTTATTCATTCTATAAAATATTATTGTTAAATATAAAATATATTTCTTTAGCTATTGATTTCTTTTCATTTTTTTGGTATAATTATTATAGTATTGTTTGGGGCGTAGCCAAGCGGTAAGGCAACAGACTTTGACTCTGTCACTGCGTGGGTTCAAATCCCGCCGCCCCAACCAGCCGGGTGCTCCCGGCAGAGCATATTCGGGTTTACTTTGAAGTAAGCCCGATATTTTTTCCACAACGCATCTTTATTCATATATTTTATAGTTACAAGACAACGTATAATTGTACAGGATGAATCAGGTTTACTATTCAGTAAGCCTGATTTTTTTGCCTCCTGTCATTCATATGCTTTATAAATTTACTCAAACATCGGTGTAGAAAGATAACGTTCACCTGTATCGGGAAGAAGCGCCACTATAGTTTTCCCCTTGTTTTCCGGACGTTTTGCAAGCTGGATAGCTGCCCACAACGCTGCACCGGAAGAAATACCGATAAGCACTCCCTCTGTTCTCGCAACTGTTCTGCCTGTTGCGAACGCATCTTCGTTTTCAACAGTGATTATTTCATCATAAATTTCAGTATCAAGAGTTTCAGGAACAAAGCCTGCGCCTATTCCCTGAATTTTATGAGAACCTGCAACACCCTCTGAAAGTATCGGAGAGCTTTTCGGCTCTACTGCAACGATTTTCACATCAGGATTCTGCGATTTAAGATATGCCCCAACACCGCTGATAGTTCCGCCTGTTCCGACTCCGGCAACAAAAATATCTACCTTTCCGTTTGTATCGTTCCAGATCTCAACACCTGTTGTTTTCTGATGAGCAGCAGGATTAGTCGGATTTGTGAACTGAGAAGGAATAAAACTGTCAGGAATTTCCGCAGCAAGCTCATCAGCTTTTTCTATAGCGCCTTTCATACCTTTTGAACCTTCTGTAAGAACAAGTTCTGCGCCATAAGCTTTCATAAGATTCCGGCGTTCAACGCTCATCGTTTCAGGCATCGTAATGATAAGGCGATAACCTCTTGCAGCGGCAACAGAAGCAAGACCGATCCCCGTATTTCCGCTTGTTGGTTCAATTATAACGCTTCCAGCTTTAAGAATACCTTTTGCTTCTGCATCATCAATCATGGCTTTTGCGACTCTGTCTTTAACAGAACCAGCTGGATTAAAGTATTCTAACTTAGCAAGCAAAGTTGCATTAAGATCATTCGCTTTTTCAATATTTTCAAGCTCTAAAAGTGGCGTATTGCCTATCAGATCTGTGATTTTTTTGTAAATACTCATTATCAGGACTCCTTTTCAATATAAATAATTCCTATATGTTTGGTATGATTTAATTATATCATACTCTTTTATATTTGTCAAGTGTTTTTTGAAAATTTTATAAAAAAACTTGTAGTGTTACCGTTTACATATATGGATCTCAGCTTGACAAACTGCAAATTTTATGCTATAATAAGCAAGTAAATAAAATAAAGACGAACGACACACGTTTTACCTTTTGGTATGTAAATCTGATTACGGTACACTAAGTATTCAGATTTCTGTCAATGGTATAGCGTGTTTTTTGTTTGTCAAAAAAAGGAGTAATTTTTTATGCCAAGAAATCAATTTCAAAGATGTATCTTCGCACTTCTGACTGTTATCATTACAGTGCATGGATATGTATTCTACAGTCTTTATGTCATTAACGGAAATACGCTTATGAATGTAACCGGACAGTCGAGCGTCATTTCGGCGATTAACTCACAAGGAGGAGTTATGCTTTGCGGAAAAATAGTTCCGATATGGACGATTGTACTTGTAGAATTTGTTCTTGCCTACTTGATTGAAATCTTCATTGGAAGTCCGGCATCTTTCAAGCTTGCCTGTAAAACATTCGATATGCGTAATACGCATCCGGTAATTTTTGAAACTGCAATTATATGCGCAACAGTCGGAATTATGTGTCCGGTCATGAGCTTTATTGCTGCATGGCTTTATTATCCGTATTACATGGGATTTTCTGTTTTCACACTTCTTGCAAACTGGTTAAAGCTTGTGTGCTTCAATTTTCCGTTTGCATTTTTCAGTCAATTATTTTTCATTCAACCATTGGTAAGAACAATTTTCAAGTTCTTGTTCCGAAAAGATATTACATCAAGGAAAATCGCTGCCGAAACGGTCAAAGCATAATTTTACAACCTGTCTTTGCGAAAAAAACGCAAAGGCAGGTTTTTATTTTTCAAATATCGCTAAAGCTTGAAAAAGTGCAAAAAATATGCTATAATGAAAATACTTACAAACTAAAAAGGAATGTGAAAATATGAATAAAATTACTCCATACGAACGAGACG
>CAJKFZ010000135.1 GCA_905199285.1 uncultured Ruminococcus sp. | reverse complement strand
CCGTCTGATCTGTATTGTAATACATCGAATTGTACGGTGTCTGGTTACTAAGTGCAGCAGTTATGGTAGGAGTTGTTGTATCAATACTGTATGTTTTTGAAACCTCACTGGAATTACCTGAACGATCCGTAAGTTTTATAAGAACAACATTACCATTTGAGTTGTCATCTACGGAAAGTGTAAACTGCATTGATGTAACTAGATTGCTATCCATTTCTACAGTATCAATAGTTACTGCATTTGAATTACTCTCATAACTTCCATCATTTGCAACTGTAATTACACCCGATTCGCCGTCATTTGCAATAGACCATTCAACAGTAGAAATACCAGAGAACGTATCCTTTACTGTAATAGTAAGGGGAATATTTCGATTGTACAACGGCACATTTGTAGCATCTAATTTGTCAGTAGCAACTGTTTCAGTAATATCAATCGATGACGTTTGATTATGGATTTCATCATCTTCAATGATACTGCCATCTGCATTCACCAGACCTGAAGTATGTTCTACATTATCAACTGCTTCAGCGGCAACTGTTCCTTTAAATCCCATAGGAATTGTAAATACAGCATACGTTCCGGTTTCATCTGTAATATACGCTTTTTCATCTGTGCTGTATAAAGTTTTGACGGCAGTTGTTCCATTGATATTAGAGAGATATAATGTCACTCTATTGATACCAGACGCTATGCCAGGATCGTTCACATAAACGCTTATGGAAGTTTCTTCTTTGAAGTAGTACCCATATGTTGTCTTTACAATCTCAGAGCCATAGTCCTCCTGATCTCCGAATACAAACTTAGAAATAACAGGATTTTCTTTATCAATATGTACTTTTAATTCAGTACGAACACTGCTATTGCCAGCATTATCATGAGCAATTGCGTTAATTATATAGTCGTTTGCATCAATTAACTTATATGTGTAGATGGCTTCATCCTGAAAACGATTTGTGTTAAAGGTGACACCTTCAAAGTCAGTTTCTTTCTTTGATGTTTCATCATTTTCTTGAATTTCTACATAATTCAAACCGCTGTTTGCATCACTTGCTGAAACCACATATTCAATGTCATTACCATACCAAGTTTCACCGCCAACAGTATACTTGATATAAGTAGATGGTACCGTTACACTTAATGAAGGCATATCTTTCTCAAGTACTAAAGTTGCTCCATCTGTTGTACCTTCATCTTCAAGCATAAGTTCACCGACGTTTAAGGATTCTGCTGTGTCCTTAGCTACAAAATAAAATGTGTTTGAATTTCCTATTTTATCATATACAACAATATAAGGAACAGCTTCATTATCAACCGGAAGATTCTCAAATCTGTATAGTCCATTTTCTTCATCAATCGGAGTTGCACTATATTTATGCAATTCGCCATCAGCCGTTGGCGCCCAATACAGAAATACCTTATCTGGGTCAACACCAATACCAGAGGCGTTATCATGGACGTTAATATCTATGGATATAGTTTCTTTCCCGAAAATGCCAAATGTAAAGAACTTAAGCATAGATTGATTTACTGTGTAACTAAAATTATCAATTAGCGGCGGCGTTGAATCTACCGTGAAATTGTAAGTATTAAAATTGTAGTTGCCAGCTAGGTCAATAAGTTCAACTTTAACCTCATAATCTTTGTTTTCTTTGTAGTCATTAAGTTTCAACGAGTAATCTGTCGATGGAATTATCACATTGTATTGAACGGTACTTGTTACTGTTTCTGTTTGTTCCTCACCATCTGCATCGGTAACAGCAGTGCCGCTATCATCTGTTACAGCTACTGTTTCGGTTATTGTTTCCGTAGCTGTTTCTTCGCACACAACCGATGTGACGCAAACATCATCCACATAGACATTGTACTCAGCGACACCCACATCATCAGACATAGAAATTGTAATAGCGTTATCTTCAGTAATCTCACCAAAGAACTTTCCCTCTAAAGGTTTAATATTAGGTGTAAAAGTAATCTTACAATCCTTGTCATCCTTATGATTATCCGCAAGATTATTATTAGGATCATAAAGAACTGTACATTCAATGTCATCATTTAGATTGAAAGGTTTGCTTGTATTTTGACCGTCTGAGGCTGTTACAGAAATACTATTTCCCTTATTTTCATCCAGCCCCAGATCTGAAAGTTTAATATAATATGTTTTTTCAGTAGAATTTGATGTATCGTTGCAAATCCAATCTCCCGATGTGATAGATTTAGACTTGCCATTTACATTAACCTTAATTTCTTTTAAATTTTCTTCATTTATCGTAAGACTGAGAAAATATTTATCATTTGCGAAAATATGTTGAAGTAAATTTTCCAGCAAATCATTACCAAATGTCAGATTTTTTAGAATAGCAGCATTTTGATCTGCTTTATCAGTAATTTCAACTTGGGTAATTTGAGGAATGGTATTATCATGCGTAACATCTCCCAAGAATGCAGAATTTTTATTTCCAGCTTCATCTTCAATGTAAACTGTAATTTTTGCATGATTTAACGATGTATCAAGTTTAAATGAAAAACCGGTAATATTGTTATCCACATCTCTGGTAAGTTGCTGCTCATTTAGCACATTTTCATTATTATCATTGATAGTATAGTAAACTTTGCAAATTCCTGATGGAGCGTCAGAAAGACTTTCTTTATTGCTTATCTCAAGACAATTCCGATAATTCTAGACAATTCCGATAATTCTCATTCTTTGACTCACTAATCAACTCAAAATTGTTAGGAATACTCTTATCCAATTGATAATGATATATAGCCGAAACCGCAACTTCATGCTCTTCATTTTCTTTATATTTAGCCCAAAATACAATATAATGGCTTCCTTCTGGGAGCTTGTCTACACCTTCCCATTCATCTGCATCTTTAATATCAGGGTTAATGCTTTCTGCTCCAGTAGTTGTATTATAAATTTGATATAAGATTGCTGCACCGTCAGAAGCTGATACCTGCCAATTTTGAAGGTCATTATACTTAATCCACTTATCTTGAACCGGAATGTTAACATTAAGATTTGGAGGAGATGTATCCTTAATTGTAGTTGTTGTCGTTTCCGTTGTTGTTTCAATGCTTGTAGTAGTTGTTGTTTCCTCGCCCACCTCGTCAGCAGATGTATTGTTTGTATCAATTGGCATTTCAACATTCGTAATTTCAGATTTATCTGCAATCGCTGCAAAACCACTATTAATCGAAATACCCATAAACATTACAATCGCTGAAATACCAGCAACGATTCTCTTACGTAATTTCATTTTCTTGCACCTCTGCATTTCCTTTTAGATTTTTTACTCCAGAAACTTATTGAAAATATAGCAAAACACACTATGTTGCATAATAAAGCATATTTGTATTTTTTATCCGCTATAATATCATTTCTTCTCTTCACTCTGTTTCACTAACAAATTATGTAAGGCTTTATAAGAGGTTCCCTTGGTATATTCTTTTTTGAAAATGCTGTTTCCTTTTCTCTTATACGGAAAAAATGCCATAGCTCCAATAACAAAGACAATAACTGCAACCACCGCAGCTATAATAATATAAATCCGCCAAGTCCGATAATCAATACTCAATCTATTATACATTCCAGTTATTGCCAGTACGCCAAGCACCAATAATATTACGCAAAGAGAACCCACAAAACCCATTAATCCACCATAAACCATATATCCTGCTATGGGATGCTTCTGAAAACGCTTATCAAGATATGCTTTGAATTTTTTTACACTATCCATAATTCACCTCAGTCGATCTTTTCCAGGCGATCTAAAAATTCTGCAATTTCTGAACGGCTTATACCTTTCGTCTCCGATATAGCATTTACTACTATATCGCCCTTATTGTTAAGCGCAATAGCAAGGTGTCTCACAGAATATCTATATACAGAATTATTTTCATTTTCCTCCAACAGAGTATATGCATCGCTGTAGTTGTAATTGTTAATATTCTCTACACTGTGGATAGCAACGGATAATTCATATGCAGTGCTGGTTTCTGACAATTCCATCTCACTTATTACTGCGGAAATAGAGGAAAGTTCAGCCGCATTTGCCTTTTCCATTATTTTATCAACATACACTATTTTTTCACTGTCATCATCAAACTGCTCTAAAAGTGACACCATAAGAGATGCTTCCATTGTACTAATGACATCGTCCTTAGACAAGTAATCAAAACATTCATTACATACGACTTTTTTCTGTCCGTCATCAGCAAGTTCCATTCTTTCAAGTGATATTTCAGATATCTTGCCAAACTGCGTTGCCTGATATGTTATGGAATTTTCGTTTTGGCTGTTTATTCCTTCCAAAAGCTCCTCCCAGTCACTTGTAGCGATCTGATAACCGATTGCCTTATAGACAAAGGAAAATAATAACAGCGTTATGATGCAACCGATGCATGCGCCAAAAATAGTTGCAGAATTTCGCACCTGCTTGTTCTCTCCTTTTTTTACAGAAGGAATACTATCTCTAGCATCGTCAAGATCATCTTTCAGATCTTTATAATAATGGTAATAATCATCACTTTCAAGATATCCTGTTTTACGCTGCCTTGTACATTTGCTTATAATCTTTTGCAGTGATAAATGATATCGTCCGCCTAAAGGTCCGGTACATTCAAGAGATAAATCTCTATTGAAATACGCTTCGTCACTCAGAAGATTCGCCTCATAGAAATTATGCGGAGATTCAGCAAACAGCTCACTATTTGTCATAAGCTCTACAATATTCATGCATTCCCAAAAGGTTGCTCCAAACGAAAATATGTCGCTTTCTATTGACATTTTTCCAATTTCATATCCTTCTTGTGAGAATGGAAACTTCGACTCATTGTTAGCAGCCGCATAACATTCAGGTGCAGCGTAGCCTATTGTTCCATGTGAGAAGAGAGAATTAATATCTTCTGCCTCATTATAGTCTACACTTTGAAGACCATGATATACAAATGTTGTATCATCCGGTAAAAATATGGAACGTCCAAAGTCTATCAAAACCAGTTCTTCACTTTGACGTGTCACCATAATATTTTCAGGTTTAATGTCAAGATGAAGAACCTTTTTCTTTGAAGTTGTGCTGATAAACATCAATATTCCGCATAAGCTTTGCATGAATCGAAGCAATTTTTCCTGATACCGAAAAAAAGTTTTCTCGTCCTTATATTTTTCTAATACCTCTTCTTTTTCGATATCTGAAAAATTATGAAAGTTTATCCACCTATTATCTTTATATTTTTCAAGTCCCCAGAATTCTCTTCTGCAATATTGTTCCAGCGACCAGCCATCGATAAACTCTTCAATTACACAAAAGCAAGGCAATATATCTTCTGAACCATTGGGATTGCTGCTGCGAATAAACACTTTGGTTCCCGGAATTTCCAATTCAAAGTTTTCACCGATGTCTTCCACAACATCATATATTCTGGCAACACTTCTGCATTCTTGAAGTTCTTCAAAAATTTTAAGTTCCTGCTTCTTAAATTGCTCAAGTCTTTCACTTGATTTTGGTTTAAACTTTAATACGCAAGAAAAAGATAAATCAGACTTGCCGTTTTCATCTATAGAAACTTTTCTGCCTTTAAAAACAAAACTTTCAGTTCCAGAAGCAATAAAACCATCAGGAAAATCCTTTTTATCAATTTCATAAAGAAATTTTGTCCCTTGTATTTGAGTACTCATTTCGCATTTATTCCTTTTGCATCTAATTCCGGAAGTTTCAGCAAATCAAAAATTGTGCCGTCACTCCCCTCATTCAATATATTCAGCTTGACTCGCCTATCTTTTGCCGATTGTTCTTCTTTGATTTTCACATTAGCGAGATTCATTGACTTTTCTTCACTTTCCTTGCTCAACTTTCCTCACCATCCTCAGTTGTTGGGTTTTCATTAAATGCAGCTAAATCAGCATCCAATTGTAAATATACATCTTTTGTACTCTTTAAAGCATCATTATTGATAGCATTCAGTACTTCAGCCACACTTTTGATTTTTTCTAGAATATGATCGACCTCTTTTTTATACTGATCAGCTCCCGCACCCTTCCACTGGGTGAGCAAATTATCATTGATTTCTTTAAACTTATTTTTGATTCTGTCAAATTCAGTTATTGCCTCCTGACTATCTGCTTCAAACTGAACAAGCTTTTCAATATCAGCACAACGAATATTGTTACCATCAGCCATAACATTTTCCTCCAATTATCACTCTGTCTTAATAAATTTCATTTTAACAAGTCTGTCTGCTTCAATGTCATAGTAATATCCATCACCTTTTTCACAACGAGCATACTCTTCTTTCAGACCTTTTACATCCATACTTCCAAAAACAGACTTTTGACCTCTTTCAGATGCAAATTCTGCTATATTATCCAAGAGAAAAACAGAATTAAGTGTATTATTAAAGAAATTATGCATTTCCTGATCTGTAATCTTTTGAATATCTGTAAAAATAAATATCAAATCTTCTTCTTCAGCAATTGCTGCAAGCTTGGGAAGTATATTATTAATAAATTGCTTTTCTCCATTTGCACTCAAATACAACATTTTGCTTTGAAGAATAAACACAGTAGGCTTAATTGGCTTTCTATTTTCATCATAAGAAGGCATTAAACCAGCATTCGCCTCTCCATATATATACGTGGCAATAGGTGAATGAATTTGATTATTTGACAAACCGTTCCATGTCAGATCCATATAGTTATCATTTATGAAATGATAAAACTGCTGAAACGGTGATAATGTTTTACTAATACTTCCGGAAGCAGATGATTTGCCAATAACATCCATAAAGCCATTTGACATATCAAAAGATACCTGTTCTGTTTCATTTGGCGGCAATTTCATATTCCTTTTGGACTCAATGAACTTTTTGCAATCTAAACCAAGAGACTCGCATTTTTCGTAAAATTCTTTCAATTGCTTTCTGCCATCATCAAAAAAGACAAATCTTGCATAAGATTTCTTTTTGAATAATTCATTAAGAATCAGACGAAGAAGGTTGCTGTAGCTTGCCACGCAAAACGCAAAAAAATGACAAGCAAAATACAAAAAAATCTA
>CAJKFZ010000134.1 GCA_905199285.1 uncultured Ruminococcus sp. | reverse complement strand
GAGAGCGTATGGCGGTACACATAATGCTCACCGCATTTGTGTTTTAGAGGAAGGCGTGCGCCCAGATAGGGTGCTATTAAAAGCAGCGTAAGGTGCTGCTATTCACAATCATGAATAAGTCAATCTGTCTAACCGAAAGGCGAAAGCTGATACGGGAACATAGCACGGCAGAAAAGCAGTAAGTTATTCAAAGGCTAAAGAGTACGACTGAACTGCGATGACAATCGGATATAAGGTTTAACCTGAGTTTGGTGAACGCAAGACTTGAGTGTCCATTTCCGAGGGGATTTGGGAAATTAGCCTGTTACCCACTCTGAGAATGTTCGTCTTTACATCCTTCAAAGGCGAAATGATTGCAATATCTCAGCACAAGCGGGAGAACCCGTATTAAAGGGTCGAAAGCGAAACCGAAAATCCGAATATACCAAGTAATAGCACTAACTGGGGATACCCTAAAGGTCAATGCCTATCGGCTATAGTCAAAGGACTTGAATATGACCCATGGGTACGGAGTGTTCGTAGTAGTCTGAGAGAGCTAATGACTCTTACATGGCAAAGGAACACAGTTTATGTAACTTCAAAAGGAAAGATGAAAGGGAGGCAAAACCTCAAAGGAAACCAACATCCGAAATTTTGGAACGAATGAATAAAAACTCTGGAGAACATCCAGATGGTATCTACACAAGACTTTACAGATATTTACTTCGTGAAGATATTTACATGACAGCCTATAAAAATCTGTATGCTAACAATGGTGCAGGCACAAAAGGTGTGGATAATGATACGGCAGATGGTTTTAGTGTGGAATATGTTCAGCAGATTATTTCTGAATTAAAAGCACAAGAATACAACCCTAAGCCTGTCAAAAGAACCTACATCAAAAAGAAAAGTGGGAAACTGCGTCCATTAGGTATACCATCCTTTAAGGATAAATTAATCCAGGATGCAGTCAGACAAATTCTCGAATCTATTTATGAACCTATATTCAGCAATTTTTCGCACGGATTTAGACCAAATAGAAGCTGTCATACTGCACTGCAACAGATGAGTAAATATTTTCGTGGCACAAAATGGTTCATCGAGGGTGATATTAAGGGCTGCTTTGACAATATCGACCACACCATTCTGCTGAATTTGCTTTCCAAAAAAATTAAAGACAGTAAGTTTGTTATGTTAATCGGAAAATTCCTGAAAGCAGGATATATTGAAAATTGGGAATACCACAAAACCTACAGTGGTACACCGCAGGGCGGTATTCTCTCTCCAATTCTTGCTAACATCTATCTTCATGAACTAGATAAGAAAGTAGAAGAAATGCGGCAAAAATTTGCTGTACCGGCAGAGCATCCTCATACTTTGATATATGGAAGAAAGTGCAGGGAAATTTCCAATGCTAAAAAGCAGTATGGAAAATGTACCGATAATGTGCAAAAGAAAGCGTTGCTGAAACAAATTCAGAAACTGAAAGTAGAATTGTGCAAGCTTCCCTACAAAGACCAAAGCGACAAGAAGATAGCTTATGTTCGATATGCCGACGATTTTATGATTGCTATAAATGGCAATAAAGAAGAAGCGGAAAGAATCAAATAAGAACTAAAATTGTTTCTGTCTGAGCATTTGAACCTAACTTTAAGTGATGAAAAAACAAAAGTGATACACAGTTCAGAAAATGCCCGGTTTCTTGGTTATGACGTCAATGTGCGTAGAAACGCACAAACCAAGAGGACGTCTACCGGTACAGTAAGACGCACGATGAACCAATCTGTAGAATTACTCGTTCCCATGGAACGAATTGAAAAGTTTATGTACGACAGAGAAATTGTTGTACAATCCAAGGATGGCAGCTTGATTCCATGGCAAAGAGGTGCTATGGCAGGTCTGTCAGATTTGGAAGTGTTAGATACCTACAACTCACAAACACGAGGAATTTGCAATTATTATAGTCTGGCGAGTAATTTCAATAAACTCACGTATTTTGTTTATCTGATGGAATACAGTTGTTTGAAAACACTTGCTAAGAAACATAAAACCCGAATATCTGCAATTAAAAAGATGTATAAATTGGGTCATTCGTGGGGCATTCCCTATGAAACCAAAAGTGGTAAGAAGCGAATGATGATTATAAAATTCTCAGACCTGAAAAAAGGTGCTGTATATCACAATGCAGATACTATTATACATCATGTTCACTTCAATAACAGCAACGCATTGGAAAACAGACTTCGTGCTAATAAATGTGAACTCTGCGGCGCTACGGATGTACCTTTGGAAATACATCATATTAATAAGCTGAAAAATCTCAGTGGAAAAGAGCAGTGGGAAAAAGCAATGATTGCAAGAAAAAGAAAAACCCTCGTTGTATGTCAGAATTGCCATAAAGCAATTCATCATTCGTCATAACATAAATGGAAAGCCGTGTACATCGAGAGGTGTAAGCACGGTTTGGAGAGAGGCTTGTACAAACCTACAATGGAAACATTGCAAGGCGGTACTTACCTACTCTACATGAAGTACACTCCAATTTCTATCCCAAATAATGAAGCACAATTCTTGGAAACACGTAAATTTCAAGTTGAAGAAATCGCTCGCTTGTATCGTGTTCCGCTTCATATGATCGGTGATCTGGAACACGCAACATTCAGTAATATTGAGCAGCAATCCCTTGAATTTGTAAAATATACCTTAGACCCGTGGCTGGTTCGCTGGGAGCAGTCGCTCCAAAAGGCACTTCTTTCTGATTCAGAAAAAGGGCAGTATTTCATCAAATTCAATGTTGAGGGACTACTCCGTGGCGATTATGCTTCACGAATGCAAGGATATGCAACTGCTCGTCAAAACGGCTGGATGTCGGCAAATGATATTCGTGAACTGGAAGATATGAACCGTATTCCTGCTGAACTTGGCGGCGACTTATATTTGTGTAACGGTTCTTTTACAAAATAACAGAACGCTGGTGCGTTCGCAAAATCTAAAGAAAGCGAGGAAACAGCAGAATGAAGAAATTCTGGAACTTTATCAAAAATGAAGATACCGGAGAAACAGAGCTGTATTTTGAAGGTCCTATCTCAACTGATACATGGCTCGGAGATGAAATAACTCCGGCGATGTTCAGAAATGAATTGGCGAAAGTCAGCGGAAATTTAACGGTTTGGATCAACAGTCCGGGCGGCGATTGCATTTCCGCAAGTCAGATTTACACCATGCTCCGCAGTCATAAAGGCAAAGTTACTATAAAAATCGACGGTATTGCCGCAAGTGCAGCATCGGTCGTGGCTATGTCAGGCGATGAAACACTGATTAGTCCCACTGGCTATCTGATGATTCACAACCCTATGACTCTGGCAAGCGGAAATAAGTCAGAAATGGAAAAAGCAATCGCTCTTCTTGACGAAATCAAGGAGGGCATTATTAATGCTTATGTACGAAAAACAGGACTTAGCCGCAATAAAATCTCCAAATTGATGGACGATGAAACGTGGCTGAATGCTGAAAAAGCATTGCAGCTGGGATTTGTGGATGGTATTCTTTTTGATGAAAAGAAATCTTTACCTATTCCGGAAGAAGAACCTGATGAGGAAGAACCTGAAAAAGAGAATCCTGATGAAGGCGAATCAAAGGAAGATGAACCGGAAGAAGACACCCTGAAAAAGAAAAATATTGCAAAAGCAATGCAGTATTCTTCTGCCGCAACCACAGCATCGCTGATGCAGAAAATTTCCGCTTTATCACCTGTAAAAGGTGTTCCGATAGACCAGCTCGACAAGAGACTGGCATTACTGAATCACTAAGAGGAGGATGATATTATGACTATTCAGGAACTGAGAGAAAAACGAGCAAAGGCGTGGGACGAGGCGAGAAATTTCCTTGATTCCAAGCGTAATGACAGCGGTCTGCTTTCCGAAGAGGACAGCAAAACCTACGACAAAATGGAGGCTGAAATTGTCGCTCTCGGCAAGGAGATCGACCGTCTGGAACGTCAGGAAAAGCTGGCTGCACAGATGAATGCACCGACTTCCAACCCGATTCTTGGCAAGCCTGAAAATCCCGAAATTTCGGAGAAAACAGGCATTGCAAGTAACGAGTACAAGACTGCTTTCTGGAACAATGTTCGCAACAGAAATTATGTAGATATCCGCAATGATCTCCAGATCGGCGAGGATTCCGAGGGTGGCTATTTATGTCCTGACGAGTTTGAAAAAAGGCTTATTGAATCGCTTGAAGAAGAAAATATTTTCCGTCCGCTGGCGACTGTTATCAAAACTTCTTCCGGCGATAGAAAAATTCCAATTATCACGCAGAAAGGTGAAGCTGCTTGGCTTGAAGAAGAGTCCAGTTACAGCCTTTCCGATGACGCTTTCGGGCAGATTTCGCTATCCGCTTACAAAGTCGGAACTGCCATCAAGATTTCCGAGGAGCTTCTCAACGACAGTGTTTTTGACCTCCCTGCTTACATTGCGAAAGAGTTCGGACGCAGAATCGGTGCGAAGGAAGAAGAGGCGTTTCTTGTCGGCGATGGTAAGGGTAAGCCTACAGGAATTTTTGCTGCGACAGGAGGTGCGGAAAATGGTGCGATGACTTCAACGGCAAACATTACTTTTGATGATATGATCGAGGTTTTCTACTCTCTGAAGTCGCCGTACCGCAAAAAGGCAGTGTGGATTCTGAACGAGCAGACCATCAAAGCGCTGCGTAAAATCAAGGATTCTACCGGGAACTATATTTGGCAGCCCAGCGTTTCAGACGGTATTCCGGACACGATTCTCAACCGTCCCTATGTCACTTCTGTGTACGCTCCGACTGCTGCGGCTGGTGCAAAGGCTCTCGCTTTTGGAGATTTTTCATATTACTGGATTGCTGACCGTCAGGGACGTTCTTTAAAAAGGCTCAATGAGCTTTTTGCGATGAACGGTCAGGTAGGTTTCCTTGCTTCACAGAGAGTTGACGGCAAGCTTATCCTGCCGGAAGCTGTGAAAACCCTGACGATTAAAAAGGCGTGATTTAATGGTAACTCTGCAAGAAGCAAAAAATTATCTTCGCATTGATCACTGCGAGGACGACAGGTTGATTTCTGATTTGCTGATGACTGCGAAAAAGCTGTGCATGGATATAGGTCGCATGAGTGAAGAAAGGTTTGAGAGAAATGAGGATACCACCAGAACAGCTATGCTGTTCACAGTTTCCTACCTCTACGAAAATCGAAATACTGCGGATTTTCATAAATTAACTCTTTCTCTGCGATCCATTTTATTCGCACAGAGGGAGGGCATTATCTGATGGAAATCGGAAAACTCAATCAGCGTATCACGATTCTGGAGCACAGAACGAAGATCGATAATATCGGCAATCATAAGGCTCAGTGGGACGAAGCATTCTCCTGCTGGGCTGCTGTTTCTGTCAAAAATTCGGCGGAAAACTCTGATAACGGCACTACAAAAGAAGTACAGACTTTGCAGTTTATGATCCGGCAAAATGCAATGACAATGGGAATTTCAGCGACTGCAAACCGTATTTCTTTTCGTGGTGTGATTTATGATATTACAGGTATATCGCCGAACTTCGAGTATCGTGACTACTTGAAAATCACTGCAGCGGCAAGAAAGGCGGGTGCGGAAAATGAGTTCTATTGATGATCTGGCAGACCTTGTCATGGACGGGCTGCGTGAGTATTCCGAGCTTGCGGACACTGCCATGAAAAAAGCTGTTCGTAAAACTGCTGCTTCCGTCAGGAAAGAAATTTCTGAAAATGCTCCGAAACGCACAGGCGATTATGCGAAAAGTTGGGCAACGAAAAAAGTCACGGAAAACAGCCATAAATTAGAGATCACTGTCCATTCCAAGAACCGATATCAGATCGCACATCTTTTAGAGAAGGGTCACGCCAAACGAAATGGCGGAAGAGTTGCAGGTCATCCTCATATTGCTCCAGCCGAAGAAAACGGAGCGGATTTATTGGAATCCTTAATCAGAAAGGAACTGAAATGAGTTATGAAGAAATCAACGAAATGATGCTGGAAATGGGACTGCCTTTCGCCTATCACCATTTTTCGGAGGGTGAGTCTCCAAGACCGCCTTTTCTAATTTTTCTATCTCCGGGAGAAAATACATTTAGTGCGGATAACATCATGTATCACAGTTTCAAGAAACTGGATATTGAGTTGTATACAGATGAAAAATCTCCTGATACAGAGGCAGAAATTGAGGCGGTTCTCAGGCATCATCATATTTTTTACAACAAAACTGAAACATGGATTGCATCTGAAGAGATGTATGAAGTGTTATACGAAATGGATGCCTGAGTCCGAGGCAGGATGCTGTCTGAGGACGAATGGTATGCCGACATTAGATTTAAGGAGGCTGGTTTAATTATGGCTCTGAAAAAGAATAAGGTCAAGTTTGGTCTAAACAAAGTACACTGGGCAAAGATAACAGGTTGGTCTGAGGACGGTGTTCCGACATTTGCAACGCCTGTAAGAATTCCCGGTGCGGTATCGCTCTCCATCGATGCCAACGGCGAAAATGAGTCTTTCTACGCCGATAATACCGTGTACTACGTCATCAACAACAACGCTGGCTACACCGGTGACCTTGAAATTGCTCTCATTACAACGGATTTTGCAACAGAAATCCTTGGTGAGATTCAGGATACAAAGGGCGTGCTTGTGGAGCGTAACGATGCTGAAACGGCACAGTTTGCACTTTTGTTTGAATTTAACGGCGACAAAAATCATATTCGTCATGTCCTTTATTGCTGCAGTGCAAGCAGACCGAAAACGGAATCTTCAACCACTGAGGAAAGCACGGAAGTCAAGACGGAAACGCTGTCCCTCAAGGCTTCCGCACTTCCTGACGGTCTGGTCAAGTCCAAAACCTGCGAAAATACGGATGAAACCACCTACAACAACTGGTATAAATCAGTCTACATTCCGACGTTTGCAGCGGCAAAAACGACTGCCGCTAAAACTTCATAAGGAGGCACAGATATGGCTATCAAGAAAAATATTACGATTGACGGTATTGAAGTTCCGTTCAAGGCAAGTGCTGCTGTGCCTCGCCTTTATCG
>CAJKFZ010000133.1 GCA_905199285.1 uncultured Ruminococcus sp. | reverse complement strand
CTTTGTTTCTGAAAAACAATGTCTGCAAAATTAGTATCCAGTTTGTAGGCAACATAAAGCTTTTTAAATTCTCTTTTTACAGATGGAGAAAGATTTTGAATGCGGCGGTCAAGCACTTCAAAGAGAGTTTTAGTAAACACATTAGTATCATATGAGGTGAGTGAATAACGTTCTGCTGGTTTTTCTTCAGTACGGTAGGGAGCGAGTTCTGCATCTGATATGGCTGGAAAAGCCCATATCATTTTAGCTTTCTCAGCCAAAATTTGAGCTCTATTTTTTATAGTATCCTCAGTCCATTCAGTTTGTTTAACGACAAAGCCGTTTAATCGAAGAGCACTTTCTTTGAAACCACCTTCCATGTCCATCTTTGTATGAAAAGAATGATCACTCATTTCAGAATTATAGCGGGTGAGAGTCAGGTTTCCAATTGTGTGAAGATATGTTTTTTGGATTTCTCTCCAATTTGCTCCGAGCATTGTCTGCCATTCGACAGATAGGTTCTGATTCTGTGGCATAATATGTTCAATAGTAAAGTTCTCAACGGTGATTGATGTCTTATTTTCATAGTTTTCCAAGTGACTAAGGATGAAATTACGTGAACGCATATTGTAAATATCTTTTATAATAAAGGCTGCCATAAATTTTTCATTGGTCGGAAACTCCTTATAATCGTTACGAAGAACAAAAAAGGCTTTTATGGAGTTCAGATAGTCATCTGTCCTTATTTCGTTACGTAGCGTAGCGAATGTTTTATTAAGCGAATTGGTAGGTATGTCGCATATACTTCTGCGGAACACATAGCTGATGCAAAGTCTGATGATTTCAAGTAGTTCGTCTTCTGTGATGATATGCTCTGCACAATCATTATGAATCTTAAGTAAGAAAGGATAAGAAACTTCCATGCGTAAGGCATTAATGTCATTGTACAGTGATTTCAAAACAAAATTATGGCTGCGTATAAACACAATATCAGTATAGTATTTTGCATAAGCAAGAAGATCTTGACAAAGTTCCCGAATTGTGCTGAATTCGCAATTTAGATGATATAGTTTAAATTCATCATACACGCGTCCTTGCTTAGGTATGCGTGTTAATTTCATAGTTAAATAGTCACGGAAGAATTTATCCATTAATGTATCCTGAGTTTCATACGCAAACATCAACTCCATAGGCCGCCACATATGCTCATAAACATATGTCTGTTCTGCTGGTTCTAATCCCATTAGTACATAATTACGAATCAAGTCTGATTCGGATAGTTCTTTACCAGTAGAATTTAAACTTTCAAAAATTGCCTGAGCATCGTCCATAGTACGATCCAAAGTTATATTGACAATTTGCAACTTACCTATAGACTCATATATCTCTGCTGGCGGTAATTCCTTATCAGCTATTTTTTCGACAAAATACCTGTAGTTATCCAGCAATTTTGATTTAGTATTGTTGGCAATAGGCTTTCTCTCAACCAAGCTGATGAGGATTTCACGATCAGTTTCTGTAAGCAGAAGCTTATATCTTTCATCTCCAGATTCGTATTCGTTTTTCAGTAACATATTGTCAATACGCTTTGCATTTATGGTTGTATCCTCTGAATTAGCAATAGCGTAGTCTCTCAACGACAACAATAGCAATGTTAGTGTGGTTGTACGCTGTTGACCATCAATGATCATGAATTTCTGCACGCCCGTAGGCATAGCTTGTTCTGCAATGTTCACAATAGAACCGACAAAATGACCTGACTTTCCCTTTTTTTGCATTTCAACAATGTCATTCCAGAGACGTTTGCACTGCTCGATACCCCAGCTATAATAGCGCTGATATACGGGGATAAGAAACTGCTTATTTCCATTGAGTATTTCGTATATATTTCCTTTTCTGGCATCCATTCTATAATCCTCCTGTCATTATTCCATATCATTATTGTCCGTCCAAAGCTCACACTGTGACATAACTGTCTGTACTGCATCGTCCATACCCTCCGGTGGGTAGCGATGATTTTTCAGAAGTTTCTTTATCATCATGCGCATTTTTGCCCGTGCACTGTCTCGCTTTTGCCAGTCAACGGTACGATTTCGGCGCAGCGTTTCAGCAAGTTCTTTAGTAATAGCGATAAGTTCCTCGTTCTCATAGAAGTCCTTAATTGCCTGTGGCTTTGTAAGTGCATCATAGAAGGCAAGTTCATCGGCAGTCAGACCGAGTTTCTCACCTGCTTCTTTTGCTTCACGGATCTGCTTTGCAAGGTTCAACATTTCCTCGATGACCTGCTCGTTTGTCAGCATACCATTGAGATAGCGATTCATGGCACTTTGCATTATTTCGCTGAATTTCTCCGATTTTACGAGATTTGTTCGCTTATAGATATGCACCTGTTCAGCAATTAAGCGTTTCAGCAGCTCAACGGCAAGATTCTTTTCCTTCATTTTGGAGATTTCCTCTAAGAATTTCGGATCAAATAACGAAAAGTCCTGTTCCTTGTCCGAGAAAAGATTGATAACACCGTCACTCCTGATACTCTGTTTTAGAAGTTCATTGATTTTAGCATTGATTTCGGGAAGCGAGAGCTTTTTTCCGCCACCCTGATTGAGAATACGCATCAGCAGAACACGCACCGCTTCAAAAAATGCGGCTTCTTCACGTTCATCTTCCTCAGCGATAGAGGAACACAGCGAAAGTGCCTGTTTCAAAAGTAAAGCTTCTTTGGTGTAGCTTTCTCTGTCTTTCTCCCTGTTTCTGTCCATAAGGAAATTGACCGCACCTGTTATCGTCCGTCCTGCTGTCAGTTCATTACCACCGAAAAATTTAGAATAATCATATTCGTGGAGTAGATCACGACAGACTTGTAGTTTCTCCTGAAACTTAGGATATGCGACCTTTGCAATATCTGTATTGCCGTAATTTTTCTTGTCGCGGACAGTATAATCATTCATAGCCTGCTTTAATGCTCCTGCTATACCGACATAATCGACTACAAGACCGCCCTCCTTGTCACGAAATACGCGGTTGACACGAGCAATCGCCTGCATCAGATTATAGCCCATCATAGGCTTATAGACATACATCGTTGCAAGGGACGGTACATCAAATCCAGTCAGCCACATATCAACTACGATAGCGATTTTAAGGGGACTATCGTTATCCTTGAATTTCTTCGCAAGTTCTTCCTTATGCCGTTTGTTGCCAATGATACTATGCCATTCTTCGGGATCTTTATTCGAAGCTGTCATTACAACTGCAACCTTATCTTCCCAACCGGGGCGAATTTCAAGAATACGCTTGTATATCTTCATAGCAATTGCTCTTGAATATGCAACGATCATAGCCTTACCTGTCAGCAAGCTCTCGCGGTAATTCTCATAATGATCGAGAATATCATCAACAAGGGATTTTATGGTATCATCGTGTCCGAGAATCGCTTCCATTTGTCCAAGCTCATGCTTGCTCTGCTCAATCACAGAAGCATCGGCATTCATCGCCATAATGTCATATTCCGTATCAATCAAATTCAAAGTGCTTTCGTCAAGTTTTAGTTTCATAACACGGCTTTCGTAGTAAACAGGGCGAGTAGCGCCGTCCTCGACAGCTTGTGTCATATCATAAATGTCGATGTAATCACCGAAAACCTCACGGGTATTTCTATCTTCTCTGGAGATAGGCGTTCCGGTAAAGCCTATATATGTAGCATTTGGGAGCGTATCACGAATAATACGAGCCGTGCCGATCACTTTTCTTGCAACAAGTTCGCCGTCCTCATTTTTTGTCATTTTTATCTTTTCTGCCAAACCGTACTGCCCTCTATGGGCTTCGTCAGCCATAACGATGATATTTCTGCGTTCGGACAGTGGTTCGCCCGATTCCTCAAATTTCTGCATCGTTGTGAAGATAATGCCGTTAGCCTTGCGACCGTCAAGGAGCGTTTTCAGATGCTCACGGCTTTCAGCGTGAACAGGCTCTTGACGGAGAAAATCTTTGCACTTTGCAAATTGAGAATAAAGCTGATCGTCAAGATCGTTTCTGTCCGTAATTACAACAATAGTCGGGCTTTCAAGTGCCGATTGCAGTAAATGGGCATAGAACACCATAGACAGCGACTTTCCGCTGCCCTGAGTATGCCAAAACACACCGCCCTTTCCGTCCGTTACGGTCGCTTTTTTTGTGGATTCAACAGCCTTGCGGACGGCGAAATACTGATGATAGCCTGCAAGTATCTTATAGCTTGTCAAGCCCTCATTTGAGAAAAGAATAAAGTTTTTGAGAATGTCAAGCAGACGGTCTTTCTGAAAGATCCCCTCAAAGAACGTGTCAAACTGAGCAAATTGCGTGTTTTCGTAGCTGCCGTCCTTTGTTTTCCATTCCATATATCTATCTTCACCCGATGTAATCGTGCCTGCTCTGTTTTCGGAGAGGTCACTCATTACACAGATAGCATTGTAAATGAACATCGATGGGATAGAGTGCATATAGTTCCTGATCTGCGTATAGGCTTCCGAAGCGTCCGTTTCCTCACGAGACGGAGATTTCAGCTCCATAAGCACCACAGGCAAGCCGTTGACGAACAACAGCACATCAGGGCGTTTTTCCTCATTCTCCACGAAAGTCCATTGATTAGCCACAACAAAGGAATTATTATCCGTGTTTGCATAGTCCACAAGATAGCAGATTGCAGCTCGTTCCTCGCCCTTTTCAGTATAGCGTACTTGTATGCCGTTTTGCAGATAGTCCATAAATATAGCGTTTTTCTGCACAAGCTCGCCGTTTTCAAAGTTTTGGAGCTTAAAGAGTGCATCGGTAATCGCATCATCAGGGAGCGAAGGGTTGAGCCGATAAAGGGCTTCTGTCAGCTCGTCCATATACAGCGGTATCTTATAGTCACGGTCAATATCCGGCCCGTATACGTGAGTGTAACCCATTTCCTCAAAGAGCTGGATTATGGCATTTTCATAGTTTGCTTCGGTGTAGGGCATATTATCAACTCCTAAAAAATGGACTTAGAATAACGTGATATTACCTCGATTAGTTCCGACCTCTTGTTAGGTAATATAACAATCTTAAGTTTCAATGTTGTTTGTAGATTTTGAATGCCAAAACTATTTATCATTGAAATCAAACTTTCAAATGCAACTTCGCAGCTTGAAAAACCTGTGTTACTAAGATTATTATTATCTCCTACTAAATAAATTGCAATAGTTTTTCCGTGATTTGCTTCTGAAATTTCTTTTAGGAATCCACTCATTGCTTTCACATAAAAATCCTTAGGCTGTTTAGCTTTCTTTCTATCAGTAAAAGCCATTAAGTAGATCAGCTTTCCATCTTTTTGAAATAAAATAGTTTTTCCATATGAAGTAGGCATTATATTATTATTGCTATCTAATATTATATTACTATTGTTTCTTATGGTTTGTTTCAGTTCTCCAATATTGTTATGATAGAATTTATTCACAAATGCTCCTAATAAGGAAGATTCCGCAATAAATCCCTCATTTGGGTCAACATCAAAATGTCGATTTGTTGTTACCATAAAGCATTCTTCCACAAATATATCGCCAAATTGGACAGTTACATCTGAATTACCTATTGTTTTAATTTGGAAATTCTTTTTAGTGAACGAACTAATAAAAGGTATGAGAAAAGCTAAAGTACAACAGCAACATATAACCATTATCGCTAACCATTTTTCTAATGGAAAAATAGCAATTACTCCAATAAAAGTTGCTAAGCCACTAAACCAATCTGTATATTTTGAAAGTGCATATTTTATATGATGAATCATATATTCACCTCAACATATCAAAAGCAGCTTTTACTCTTTGATAGTCCCATTCCAAATCTCCATTTAAATTACGTCTAATCATAGGAACGTGACACTTAGCAATATTAACTACAGAATCTATGCATTTCTTCTTATCAACGTATGTTGAGTTATAGAGTACAATGATAGGTAATCCATTCCTTATAGCATAATCACATTCAAATTCAACAAATGATTTGTTGGTTTTGTAAGTATATGAACAATAATTATGACTTTTACAATACATACAATATCCAGCTCTCAGCGTTTTTGTATGTTCACCAATAATAAGTACAAAACAATTTGAATGTTCTAAATTTTGAGAACAATTCTTCTTTATATTACAATTGTTTGTACTGTCGCTACGACACTGGCTTAATTCATGAGCATCACCAAATGATAAGCCCCAGTGATTACTGTCATTCCAGTATGTTAAAACTTCCACTGCATTTTTATCGGCTTCCCAATCAGCAGCGATGTATGTTCTGGTTCTGTAAATCATAATAAATCCTCCTAATTTTAATTCGCTTAAATGAAAATTTACGATTGTATGCTGCCTAAATTTTGACCTCTGATACGTCGATTTCGCCGTTCATCAGCTTAGGCAGGAGTGTGTCACGGAGTGCGGCAAGGTGTTGATTTTCTTTATTGATAGCAAATAGTTTCTCAAAAATAGGGGTGGCAAGTGCCTCAAAATCGGTAATTGCGGTTTCATTAGTGCAAAATAGAAGTCTTTTAAGATCTGCAACGGTAACATGACCAAGACCGGTTGTTTGTTTATTGCTTGCGATATGAGTAAATTGTTGTTTGAGATATTTTAACAAGAAATAAGTAAAAGCTGGTGCATTATACTTCGATACCACACGAAATGTATGTTGATTGAGGATTGCTTTACCTCTACTCCACAAGAATGTATCTATTGAAGTGTCAGGGTTGCCAGACCAAGAAAACAGAATATCCTTATCATCAATATAATACTTGTCATCTTTGCTGACACAGCAAAATTGCGTAGAACCTGTAATTCCGTTTTTTAACTCAGCAATTTTGATTATCGGCAAGCCCAAATCCCCATATTCTGCCTTTTTGAAAGCAGCACCGTTTATATAATCAGCAAGGTCATATACAGATATATCCTGCCAATCCTCAGGCATAACCCCATCGAACGGCTCAAAATCAACAAACCAAGCCTTGAAAAGAGCCTGAGCCTGCTGCTCTAAATTTTCATTTATCGCTTTGTTGAGAGCAATTTTGTTGTCGAGAACAGAGAGTATAGATGCAATACATTGTTGAGTAGCTAAATCGTAATCCGGAACAACATAAGACATTATTGATGTTTTATCTCCTCGAGGCATTTTTGTTCCTTTTGATGTTGCCATTGAGTATTCAAAGAAAGCGTCATCTGCAAGAACATAATATA
>CAJKFZ010000132.1 GCA_905199285.1 uncultured Ruminococcus sp. | reverse complement strand
AAAAATAAACGCCGTTTTTATCCGATAATGATATTCAGATATGCTTCTGCCGCAGTTATGGCTGCTGTTGTTATATGTTTGTGCGGACTTGCCGGAAAAAATAGTGATTTTAACAGCAAATTCAATAATGTTTCTATCATAAAAGAAACCGATAGTCATTCAAATGCTTCATGCAATACAACTGCTGTCAGCACTGATGCTATGTCAACAGTAAATTTTTCCGAAAGCTTAGTTACTGAATCAGCCACAGTTTCTTCGGAGGTGATCACTGCCACTACGGCTTTGACATCACAGAATATTGAGATCGGAGACGAACCAATTGATGTACCTGTTTACGAAATGCCTGAAAAGACATCGGAGAGCGCAACATATGAGGTCACGACGGTTTCGTATGAAAGTCCGACTACAGATTCTGCTTTCATAACGACTGCAACAACAGCTGTTACAGAACCTTCGACTGTTACCACTTCCAAGGAGCAAGATATTAATAAATATCCGGTTACAGACGGATCTGATGATATTAGTGATCTAACCGTTATACCTTCTGTAAAGTACGATAAGCCGAATGATTCAGTTTATCATATATACGGTGATGTTTCTAACGGAGCAGATGATATTGATGATTTTGACGGCGTTATTATCGCTTCTGTTGATGAAGTTATTTACACGGAAATCAACGGAGAGCCCTATACTCAGGAGAATATTACCATTATTTCATCATTGCAAGGCGACATAAAACTTAATTATATGGATAAAATCTCAGTTTTTATCAAGGGAGGCTATATGCCAGCTGATAAATTTGCCGAAAATCATAGTTGGATAAATATTCCCCCTGAATACCAGTATGTTTATTATTCCAAAAAACAAATCCCCGAACAGCAAGTGGGAAAAAATTATATATTTTTCTTAAAGAAAAGCAATCTCATCCCAGAAGAGTCAACTTTTGACATCATAGCAGTACAATAAAACCATTTTTGATAACTTTCTTCTTTTTTCTTGACAAATTTCAAAGGCTGATATATAATATTTATTGATAATGCGTTCTTATTATAATTTTCTGACATAAAATTTTATATAAGAACGTATGTGAACCTATAATAGGTTTTGAATTTTAAGGAGGGTGTTATATGGAGGTTGTTCTGTGTTCTTTAATAGGCTACCTGATAGGTAACATCAACGCAGCCTACATCTTATCAAAACTGAAAGGATTCGATATCAGAGACAGAGGTTCAGGCAATGCCGGAGCTTCTAATGCAATTATCACTATGGGTAAAAAGGCAGGACTGATTTCGGCAATATTCGATATTTCTAAAGCGGCAATAGCTGCTTCAGTAGCTGTTTATATTTTCCCGAAAATAAAATTTGCAAAAATTCTAGGCGGTTCCGCTTGCATTTTTGGACACATTTTTCCCGCTTTTATGAAATTCCACGGTGGAAAAGGTCTTGCTTGTCTTGCCGGTATGATAATTTCATTTAATCCGCAGCTTTTCCTGCTTATGTTGATTCTGGAAATATTTCTCGGATTTGGAATTGATTACATATGTATTGTACCCATTTCCGGATCGATATTATTCACCTGTATTTATGCATTTTTAACAGGCGATGTATATGGAACGCTTATTCTCGCTGTTGTTTCGCTTGTGATTCTTTACAAGCATATCGAAAATCTCCGAAGAATTCAGATGGGTACTGAAGCGCATATAAGTTTTCTTTGGAAAAGAGATCAGGAAATTGAACGGATCAAGCATAATACTAATTGAGAAAAAATGCTAAAATGCTTCTATAATCAGACCTTTTTTAACAGGTTTGATTATTCGCTCCCTTTTATTCGGGAGCTTTTTTATCGGCTTAAAAAAGTTTGAAAGGAGTTTTGTTATGCAGAATCAATCGTCATACGATATGACAGAAGGCCCTCTTTTAAAAAAGATACTTCTTTATACGTTCCCCATTATACTTACCGGAATTCTTCAGCTTCTGTTCAATGCCGCCGATCTTGTTGTTGTGGGAAGATACGGCTCTGATAATTCCGTTGCTGCTGTTGGAGCGACGGGAGCAATAATCAATCTTATTACCAATCTGTTTATCGGACTTTCAGTAGGCGCAGGAGTAGCGGTTGCTCATGGACTTGGAGCTGGAAAAGCAGATGATGTTCATAAAACAATACACACCGCTATACCAACCGCCCTTATTAGCGGAATTATTCTTACTGTTGTCGGAGTCTTCGGAGCAGACACATTTCTGTCGCTTATGGGAACGCCTTCGGATGTTATCGGACTTTCTACAACTTATATGAGGATATACTTCATAGGAATAACATCAAGTATGGTTTATAACTTCGGTTCTGCTATTTTAAGAGCAGCAGGCGATACAAAAAGTCCGTTGGTTTATCTTACCGCAGCCGGTATAGTTAATGTTATACTTAATCTTATATTTGTAATTATTTTAAAAATGGATGTTGCCGGAGTTGCTACGGCTACTACTGTTTCGCAGACGCTTTCCGCTGTATTAATCATTCGTGCGTTAATGAAAAGAAATGATTCCTGTAAGCTTATTCTTAAAGAAATGCGTTTTTACCGCCGTCAGATTCTAAGAATAATTCAGATAGGATTTCCTGCCGGAATACAAGGTTCGCTTTTCTCAATTTCAAACGTTATTATTCAATCTTCCATAAATTCATTCGGCTCTGTTGTAATGTCAGGAAACGCTGCTGCCGGAAATATCGAAGGTTTTGTTTATGTTTCGATGAACTCTTTCAGTCAGACTTCAATTAATTTTACCGCACGAAACTATGGTGCCGGTAAAATTGACAGGATAAGAAAAATTATGTTACTCTGTCTTATGTCTGTTTTTATTACCGGACTATCTCTTGGATGTATTGCCAGACTATTCGGTCATCCCCTGCTTTCGATTTACATTCCCGGAAAACCAGAGGATATAAGCTATGGTCTTATAAGAATGACTTTCATATGCATCCCCTATTTCCTCTGCGGACTTATGGACGTTACAACTGGTCTGCTCAGAGGAATCGGCTACTCGATTCTTCCTATGATAATCACTATCGCCGGAGTGTGCGTAATGCGAATCATCTGGATATACACAATTTTTCAGATTCCAAATTGCCATACTCTTCAAAGCCTTTATCTTTCTTACATGATTTCATGGAGCATAACATTTTTGACTGAACTAATATTGTTTATTATCCTTTTGAGAAAAATAAAAAGAAAATCACTCGCAAAATAGAATTAAATTTCAAACTGCCGTATTCGTGCGGCAGTTTTTTGTAGCGTTTTTGCTTCCATAAGAATATATTATATCATTAATATATTCTTACGGAGGTAATACATATGGATATAGCTGTGTTGATTTAAATAGTAGTAATGGTTGTTATTGCTGGAATTGAGATTTTTTGTCTTTTCTGCTGTTCAAAAGCAAGAGCGAAAACCGCTCCGGTTATTGCCGTTATACCGATCATGGCGGACGACTGCGAACTTGCTCAGAAACTGGAATACATGACCGTTCTTCTCTCGAAAGGTTCATCGGAACTGGATAAGCTGATTCTTCTTGACATAGGTTCATCTTTGGAGCAAATTCGTCTTTGCAGCGAATTTTGTCAAAGCTATTCATGGGCGGAAACTCTTTCATTAAGCGAACTTCAAAAAAAATTGCCGGAAATGTTTGCAATTCAGAGAAAAACATAGTATAATATAAAGTGTATGTTTTTATTCAGGAAGTTGGAGGTGTGATTTTTATGGAGGAAAAGCCGCTTCATATCGAAGGAACGGTTGAAACCGTTTTATTCAAAAACGAGTTGAACGGATATGCTGTTGTTGACCTTGATGCAGGAGGTGAAATGATCACTGCTGTAGGCGACCTCGGAGATGTTGAAGAGGGAGAAGGTCTTATTCTTGAAGGACAATATGTCAGCCATAAAAAATTTGGAACTCAGTTTCGTGCGGAATACTGCGAAAGAAAACTTCCTGATACTGTTGTTAATATAGAAAAATATCTCGCTTCCGGTGCAGTGAAGGGAATAGGTCCTGGACTAGCAAAAAAAATCGTTAATGTTTTCGGAGATAAAACGCTTGATATTATGGAAAATGATCCTCACAGGCTCAGTGAAATCAAAGGCATTTCCGCTTCTAAATGTGAAGAAATTGCCGCCGAAGCGAGAAAACTCTTCTCTTTAAGATGCATCATGACGTTTCTTTCGCAATATGATATCAAATCTCAGTATGCTATGAATACATACAGAAAATTCGGCGGCGACGCTATAGAGCTTCTTAAACTTAATCCGTATCTTCTTTGCGGTGATGCTATTGAACTTGAATTTGAAAAAGCTGATAATATTGCTCTGGATCTTCATATAGAAAAAAACTCTGAAAAACGTATTATTGCAGGTATTCAGCATATTCTCAAAGCTAACGCTTCAATAGGTCATACCTGTCTTCCGCTTGCAGTTTTAAGTGAAAAAGCTCAGAGAGCTCTTGGCGTATCAGAAAGCGATTTTTACAGCGCTTATAATGTTGCTCTTGATGATAACGAGCTTTTTGAATACTGGAAAATTCAGCGTGAATACGTTTATCTGCCCGATTATTTCTATGCCGAACAATTTATTACCGATAGAATCAACATTTTAAAGGACTTTTCCTCGCCGGAGGATTTTAACTGTGATACTCTTATAAATATTGAGGAGGAAGAGCATAATATAAAGTATGAAGCTCTCCAGCGGAAGGCCATTACTTCCGCTGTTTCACGGGGACTGATGATCCTTACCGGAGGACCGGGTACCGGAAAAACTACAACCCTTAATGCAATTATTTCAATTTTTGAAAAACAGGGAAGCAGAGTTCTCCTTGCCGCTCCTACTGGAAGAGCAGCAAAGCGTATGTCTGATCTTACGGGATATGAAGCTAAAACTATTCATCGTTTGCTTGAAGTAGTTTACGATGCGGGAGGCAGACTCGTTTTCGCTCATAACGAAAACAATCCCCTCGACTGCGACGTTCTTGTTATTGATGAAATGTCCATGGTCGATGTAGTTCTTTTTGAAAAATTACTTAGAGCTGTACGCCTTGGCTGCAAGCTTATAATGGTCGGCGACAGCGATCAGCTCCCCTCAGTTGGAGCAGGAAATCTTTTGAGCGATCTCATCGAATGCGGAAAAGTTCCGGTTATTGCGCTTAAAGAGATTTTCCGTCAGGCAAGGAAAAGCTGTATCGTAACAAATGCCCATAAGATAGTATCGGGTGAGTATCCGGATCTTTCACGAAAAGACAGTGATTTCTTCTTCTTTAAAAGAAACGACTACGATAAAGCGGCAGAGCTTCTTGCCAGTCTTACGCAAACAAGACTTCCAAGAGCTTATAATCTCAATCCTGTGGATGACATACAGATTCTGTGTCCGTCACGCAAGGGAACTCTTGGAACAGTCGAGCTGAACAGGCTTCTTCAGGAAAAGCTGAATCCTCATGCTCCCGGCAAATCCGAATATAAAGGCTATCTTTATATTTTCCGTGAGGGCGACAAAATTATGCAGACTAAAAATAACTACGATATAGTCTGGAAAAGAGGAGACGAACAGGGTACGGGAGTTTTTAACGGCGATATAGGCCGTATAGTCAGCATTAAAGTTCCGGACAGGCTTGCGGTTCTCGATTTTGACGGCAGAACGGCAGTATTTACTTTCGATCAGCTTTCTCAGATAGAGCTTGCTTATGCGATAACAGTTCATAAAAGTCAGGGCTGTGAATTTGAAGTTGTTATTATGCCTCTGATGGACGGTTTCAATAAACTGTCATATCGAAGTCTTCTGTATACGGCTGTTACAAGAGCTAAAAAGCTGCTAATTATTATCGGTCAGGAAGAAGAAGTTTATAAAATGGTCGATAATAATCGCAGCGCTAAGAGATATACTTGTCTTAAAAATATGTTGGGAGGTTCTCTTGATGAACAACAAGCAGAGCTTATTCTTAAACCGCAGTATGAGAAAATGAAGAAAAATGATTTAGATAAAATAGGAATAGGTCTTGCTGAAACTCTTAATGATGAAGATATAAAAAAACTTAATGAAAAGTTGAATAGAAAGGATGATCAAAATGGCTAATACCGATATAGGTATAGATTTAGGAACTTCTAATATCGTTATGACAATGGGAAATAAAGGTGTGGTGTTAAGCGAACCGTCTGTTATTGCTTACAATACACGAACTGAACGTGTGCTTGCTGTAGGAAAAGAAGCTTACGAAATGATCGGACGAAATCCCGATTACATAGCTGTTGCACGCCCGATAAACGAGGGAGTTATTTCTGATGACGATCTTACGCACAGCATGATCCGTGAATTTATCCTCAAAGTTGCAGGACACCAGCTTATCAAGCCGAGAATCATAATATGTATCCCCTCTTTTATCACCGATATTGAAAGCAGAGCGGTAGTTGACGCCGCTAAAAGCGCTGGTTCAAGGCAGGTTTATCTTATTCAGAATCCTATCGCTGCAATGATCGGAGCAGGCGTTAATATTACTAAAGCCAAGGGACATCTGATCGTTGATATCGGCGGAGGAACGACCGATGTTGCTATTGTTTCCATGAACGGTGTAGTTACTTCGTATACTATAAAAACTGCCGGAAATGCGATTGATCGTTCTATCGTTAAATATATGCAGAATAAATATAAGCTTCTTATTGGTGAAAGAACTGCTGAAAAGGTTAAGAAAGAACTTTGCAATCTTTATGATCCAAGCGATGAAATGACATATATAGTTAAAGGAAGAAGTCTGCTGAAAGGACTTCCGGCACAGGTTCTTCTCAGCGAAACAGAGCTTTTTGAAGCAATCGAGGACGATACTTTCGCTATAATGGAAGCTATAAGAAAGGTTCTGGAGGACGCTCCGCCTGAATTGGTCGGAGATATTTATGATAACGGACTTCTTATGACCGGAGGCGGAGCACTTCTCGGAGGTCTGCCGCAGCTTATCAAGCGTACTCTCGGTATAAACTGCCATATCGCCAAGGATTCCATAAACTGCGTTGCTAAGGGTACGGGAATGGCTTTTGGCAAGATGACCACTCTCCTTGATGGATTTGAAACGGCTACTGTTTACAAATATAGGTGACACCATGCTGAAAATATCAAGAGAAGATATTGAAGCTGCAAAAAAATCGGACAACCGTATAGCTTCGTATATACAAAAATCTGTAGGAGTCAGTTTTGCAATATTACTCGCTATTTCAACTGCAAGCTTT
Source organism: uncultured Ruminococcus sp. (assembly GCA_905199285.1). Taxonomy (GTDB): domain Bacteria; phylum Bacillota; class Clostridia; order Oscillospirales; family Ruminococcaceae; genus Ruminococcus. Next base: position 44 of record CAJKFZ010000132.1, on the reverse strand, counting down.
TCACTTTCCGGAAACCGTCTGATCATATCTGTTCTGATCGTTGC
>CAJKFZ010000131.1 GCA_905199285.1 uncultured Ruminococcus sp. | reverse complement strand
CTATGAATTATTAAATTTGTCCATTAAGCAGCTTATTATACCAAATATTTTATAGTATATGGAGGGATTATTTTTGCAAACATTAAAAAAGATATCAGCTATTATACTAACCGCAGCGAGCGCTTTCACACTATGCAGCGAACCGCTTTCTTCCGTTTCAAAAGCCACTGTTATTGACGCTCCTTCCACATCCGAAGTAAATATAATTACCGGAGATGTAAACAACGATAGTTTTTTTAATGCTGACGATGTGAACATGCTTCAAAATTACCTGATAAATAACGGAGCTATTATTAATTGGAAAGCAGGAGATCTTCTTGAAGATGATAATTTAGATTCATTTGATTTAGTATGTATGAGAAGGCTGATTTTAAAAAACAGTATTGATGATTACAAATCTCTTATGATAAACGAAATCTGTTCGACCAATAAAAACTCTTTTAAAGATTCGACCGGAGCTTCTCCTGATTGGATAGAAATTTATAACTCATCAGACAATGATATCGCTCTTGATGGAATCGGTCTTTCCGACGGAAAAAATAATAAATTCAAATTCACTTTCCCCACCGGAACAACGATATCTGCCGGAGGATATATTCTGGTTTTATGCGACGATGCTATTGTTCAAACGGAAAATGAATTTCATGCGGCTTTCAAAATAAGTGCGCTCGGCGAAACTATATATCTTACTCATCCGGAATTTGGAGAGCTGGATTCTGTCATCGTTCCGGAGTTGGCTTCTGATATTACATATGGACGATATCTGAATGGCTCTGATACATTCAAAAAGCTCTCCCCTACTCCGAATGATACAAACGATACAGCGTCACTCCAAATAGATATGCCAATTTTCTCTGTTGACGGAGGTTTTTACGATTCCGAGTTTCAGCTTATTCTCAGTGACGCAAACCAAAATGAGATTTATTACACAACCGACGGAAGCGATCCAAGAAATTCTCAGACGGCGGAGCTTTATACAGGTGAGATCAACATCTATAACAACACCTACGATCCCAATAAATACAGCGCTCTTAAAGATATAACCCTTTATGATTATACCGGACCGATCAAAAATGTCGACAAGGGCATAGTAATAAAAGCCGTATGCAAAACTATTTCAGGGGAATTCAGCAGCGTCGCTTCAAACAGCTATTTTGTAGGCAAAAACAATTCATATTATAAAGATATGAAAGTCATTTCTTTGTCAACAGACGGCGATTATCTCTTTGATCCTGATAACGGAGCATATATGGTTGGAAGCGGATACCATGAATGGGCAAAAAATCCCAACCACCCAAAATATGACGAGGGTGACACACAAAATCCCACCAATTATAACAAAGACGGCAAAGAGAGCGAATTTCCGGTAAACATTCAGGTTTTTGAAAACGGTTATCTCGCTTACACGTCTGATGTCGGAGCACGTATTGCCGGCAACTGGACAAGGGCAAATCCTCAGAAATCCATCCGTCTTTATGCACGAAGCGAATACGGCGACTCCAAAATGAAATACGCTTTCATTGACGGTTTGACAGATACAAACGGAAATCCAATTGAAAAATATGATAAAATAACACTCAGAAACGGTGGAAACGACAGCGATTATCTTCATTTTCGTGACGCTTTAATACACGATCTCGCATCCGGCAGAGCCTGCGATGTACAGGGTTCAGAGCCTTGTATCCTCTTCATAAACGGTGAATTCTGGGGATTCTATTTCCTGCGTGAGAAACTCGATGATTACTATATCCAATCGCACTATGGAATAGAAAAAGAAAATGTTACCATGATAAAAAACGGCGAAATGATCTCTGGTTCGGAGAATGTTGTCAATGAATATTACTCTCTTGTAAAATGGGCTTCGACAGCGGATATGACCGTTCCCGAAAATTATCAGCGTATATGCGATGCTTTCGATATTCAAAGCTTTATGGATTATATTGCCATAGAAACATATCTGAACAATGATGACTGGGCAAAAAATAACGGCTCATCCGGATATCTTAATAACTGGCAGCTATGGCGTTCCACTTCGCCTGATCAGAATATTCCATATGCAGACGGAAAATGGCGTTTTATGCTGTACGACCTCGATATGACGGCTGGACTTTATCAAAACGAGACCACTTCAGCGTCTTACGATTATCTTAATGGAATGTACCGTGGGGGTTCAAGCTTTGTTACAATGTTCTACAACCTTTTGAATAACGAAGATTTCCGCCAGAAATTTTATGATAACTATATTGATATCATGGGAACAGTTTTTGAAAACGGACGTGTTGATTCAAAAATAACAGAATATGTTTCAGCCTATAAACAGGCAATTCTTGATACAAGAGAACGTTTCAGACGTGATTGGATAATCAATTTTCTGAATTACGACAACGAAGTTAATATACTAAGAGATTTCTTCCGTAAACGTCCCGATTATGCCAAAAAATATCTTGATAAACTTATAGAAAATACAGCCAAATAAAAAAATGCACATATCTCTCATAAAAAGAGGATATGTGCATTTTTTCTATTTTATATCAAGGTAATCCTTATAAATTCTAAGAAATTCCTCGGAAACTATTTCGCCGCCTTCACCGTTCGGATGCCCTCCATACAACGCTTTGCTCGGCTCGCTTTCATCAGAAAGGAGACCGGCAAAATCAAAATACGAAACTCCGTATTCCTCGCAGGTCGATTTGAGCTTCTCATTATATTCGGTACGAACAGCTTCAAGGTTATCACGATAATCTTCCGGCGGAGCATTGAAAACGATCACCGAACATTGTTCCTTTTTGAGTAAATCAAGAACAGTCCGAATATATCCGTCTATTTCATCAGCAGAATTACCGCCGTCGCCTCCAAACTCGCCTGAAATGATATCATTTGTGCCAAATGCGACGATCACAATATCGGATGCTGCTGCTCGTTGGAGCCAGTCTCCGCATAAAGCCGCATCGCTCGTTCTCGCCCAGCCAAGACCGCAGTTCCATAAACTATATTCGCTGCCCAGCTTCTGTGATATTTTGGCAGCCCAGTATTCATACGCCATAAATTCTGTCTGACATCCCTGAGTTATTGAATCTCCGATCGCTGAAACAGTATATTTAACCTGACGGTCTGCTCCTATAAGCTGCGGCAAAGGAACATCATCGCAGTAAACCAATCCTTTGCCGTCATTGTGATCAGCTCCGACCTTAGTCAGGTTTGAAACCGAAGTTGCAGGAATATTTTCTCCTGTAAGAGTCCATTCCCAAACAAGATAATGCTCCTCCGGAACGTCAAACTCTAAAGCGTCGCTCCAGAATGTCTCCCCTGCTGATACGTTTCGTTTGGCATTTCCGTCAAAAGTTACAGCTTGTCTGTTTGTTATCTCTTGATTGACGCTTGTTCCGCCGTCGGCAATATATGCGCTTTCAATCGTATAATCTCCTCCGGCAAGACCGGCATGAGCAAGCGAGCCGTCGCTGTATGTTGAATCCACCATATTTGAGAAATAGAAACAATATTCCAGTCCGCCATATTCTTCAACCGGAAAATATGCACGGTATGTGACGCTTTCAGCCTTTTCGACAAGAGAATTATTCCCCGACGCAACATATGTATTTGAAACATATTTGCTGAAATTTCCGTCATCATACTTAACCGGAGCAGCTTTTGTAATATCGGGAGTTTTTATCATGGCGCTTTCATTTTTCTTTCCGCATGAACCGAAAGAACAAGTTATCACTGATGCTATTAAAAAAGATAATATTTTTCTCATTATTTTCACTGATCCTCACAGGATGTCATTCAGAATCACTGCTCATGCTTTTTTCTATTTTCTATACGATACATAAGAAGAGGCAGCAGACTCCACTGAAGAAGCAGTCCCGGAATCCCTGTAACGATGCTTTTCCATATTACAGCGATTTTTATACTGTCATTTTTTAATAAGTATACAGCGATCAGAATCGCAGCCGCACGAATAACTCTTCCGCCGATTTGCGCAACAAGAACCTTCGCAATATTCGGCATTTTTGAATTTCTGCAAAAACCTGCGACCGCACCGTATGCACAAAGTTCGAGCATCATAAAAGGCAGCATCAAAGCTCCCGGCATAGCTGTCATCAGATGGCTTGCAAGAGGACCTAAAAGTCCTGCGATCGCTCCTGCATACGGACCTGCAAGAAGTCCAACAAGGATAATCGGCAGATGCATCGGCAGAAAAGTTTCGCCAAGAGCCGTACCCAGTCCCGAAACTGCTCCCATAGCGTGAAAAAGCTGTGGAACTGCAACAGCTCCGATAATTGCGGCAATAGCTGCAATTGTCTGAGTTTTAACCGACAAACGTGTTTTTTCCATTGTTTTTACAAGTGTTGACATAAAAAAATTCTCCTTTCAGATATAGAGCTTAGAACCTGTCTTCACAAGATATGTGTGCGGATTTTCGAGCTAATTTTGCTGAGGGCAAGGCGAAAATCCGCAGATAGGCTGTCGCCTTACAAGGATTTTCAACGCAGCGATCGGAAAAATTTTCCGAAAAGACGTGCACTTTATCTTGCGAAGACACGTTCTTACATATTAATTGCTTCTGAAAACTCTTTCATAGCCTTTGAAATTTTGATCTGCTGCGGACATACCTGCTCGCAGCTTCGACAGCCGATACAGTTTGCAGGACGCTTATTCTGCGGCATACTTCCAACAGCCATAGGTGCAAGAAATCCGCCGCCGGTAATTTTATGTTCATTGTAAAGCGCAATAAGTTCCGGAATAGGAAGTTCCTGCGGACAGTGGCTTGTGCAGTAGTGACAGGCTGTACACGGCAATCCGCCTTTTTGCGTTTCGTAATCGGCAAGAGCAATTATTCTGTCGAATTCCTCAGGAGAAAGAGGTTTGTCGGTTTCCCAGACAGCGATATTTTCTTTCAGCTGTTTCATATCCGACATTCCCGAAAGAACCATAGTCGCGCCGATAGACTGTAAAAATCTGAATGCCCACGCCGGAATCGACTCATCAGGACGCATTGCAAGCATTTCTTTTTTCATATTTTCCGGAGCGTCTGCAAGTTTTCCGCCTCTTAAAGGTTCCATAACCCACACAGGAATATTATATCGCTGAATCAATTCAGTTTTTTCTTTTGCGTTCTGAAAATGCCAGTCCATATAGTTGATCTGGAGCTGACAGAATTCCATATGTTCGCCGTAAGCATCAAGAAAACGCTGTATCACGTCTAAATCGCCATGTGCCGAGAAACCTAAATGGCGTATCCTGCCATTCTTTTTCTGCTCCAGAAGATAATCAAGAATGCCGAATTCAGGATTTAGATAGTCATCGATATTTCCCTCATAAACGTTATGAAAGAGGTAAAAATCAAAGTAAGAAGTCTGACATTTTTCAAGCTGTTTCTCAAATATCTCCTTGACTTTAGGCATATTTGAGTTATCATATCCAGGAAATTTAGATGCTAAATAATAGTTTTCTCTCGGATATGCTGACAAAAACTTTCCAGCAGTTATTTCCGAATTTCCGCTGTGATACCCCCATGCAGTATCATAATAATTTATGCCGTTTTTCATGGCATAGTCGATCATTTCGGCAGCTTTGACCTCGTCAACAATCGAATCGTTTCCATCCACAACAGGAAGTCTCATCATTCCAAGTCCGAGACCTGAAAGTTTAATGCCTTGAAAATCTCTGTAAATCATTTTTTAATATCCTCCTATTCGTTCATCTCTGTGAAGAAGTTTTCTGTATCCAAAAAACGCCTCCAACATTCTTTTATAATATTATACATCCTTGAGTTAGCTCTAAGTCAAGGCTTTTTTGCAAATTCTGTATTTTCAATAAAGACAGCAGCATTATTTTGTATAGGTTGACGAGTATATCTCTTGATATAATACAGGTCAAGGCGGAAATGCAAAAAGCGCTCTCCTTTTGAGAAGAGCGCTTAAATATATATTTTTCTTCCTATCAGATATCATTGTATTAAGAGATTTTTGCAAATATTTCTCATTTCGCTATATACTTGAAGAAAAACGAATCCTCAAATTCGCCGAAGAAATTATTTCTCATTCCGTCTTCAAAAAGGTCAATATGAGTCGCTTCGGCAGTGGCTTCGGGATTTGAAAGATTGTTGGGAGTAAACTGTATTGCACGTAGTATTTCATGCTGTGAAGTTATACCTCCAACGGCAATAACTGCGGCAAGCGCTGCTGCGGCTATGCGTTTGTTCTCTTTAAACAGCGATATTTCGGCATCTATTACCAATGTAAAAAGCACAACAAGGGATGGAATTGAAGCACGCATACAGAAGTCGATTCCTGCACCAGCCTTTATAAGAGGAACTATGAGCAGTGTTATGAGAGAGACATAGTAAAGACCGTTTTTCTCATGTTTTTTGAATATGAGAATGTAATAAATAAGGCACTCGAAAAAGAGAAATACAATGTATGACATAAATACAAGTTTTGGCTTGGTGAATTCAAGTCCGGTAGAACCGCTGCTGTTTGCTTTCAGGAACAAAGCTGAAGTTATTCCGATAAGACCTCCTGCAATAACGTTCTGAAAGGTAAGAATATCACGCAGAAGCACCGGAATATTCGATTTAAACGGTTTCTTTTTATCGTAAAGCTCTATAAAACGCTTTACCGCCAAATATCCCATAATAGGCAGCATACCTATAGCAGGAAGAGTACAGAACAACAGGCTGAATGAAAAGACAAATACCAAAGATTTATTGTCCTTCATGTGAATCAGAAGCAGGGTTATTATCCATGCAGGAATAGCCTGATTGAACACCCAGAAAAGCTGTGTTGTTATAGATGAATACTGAAATCCGAATGCCCAATGCTCAAGATGTCCGGAATTAAACCATGTATAATCTGGAGAATTAGAATATACAAAAGAGCCAACTGCATCAAGTCCGCTGAAAAATATAAATGCAAGTATTATCAGCGGAGACAGTTTTTTGTGATAAGCCGAAATCAGGTAAAATACCAGCAGCACTCCAATCAAACACCAATAATACAGAAAAACATGAGCCGCATGAATCCCCCATAGCTTTCCTATGCAGGCAGCAGGAAGCCAGAGAGCAAAATAATATACCATTGCCACAGGATTTTCAAAATAGGGTGAAGAATCCTCGATTATAACAGGCCATGGCTTGTCAACCAGATACTCCAGAATTGCATTTCGCCACATATGGTCATAATTCTGAAATGCAAATTTGCCGATGCCCGACATATACATCCACAAAAAAGCAAGAACTATCACCGCAAAAATCACAGCAGCATTTTTCCGGCATAAAAATGATATATCTGTTTTCGGAGCGTTTTTCATCGCAAAATAAAGTCCGGCAGATATTACGGCTGCGGATATTAATGCAAGAGGCAGCTTAAACCATCCGAATATAAATATATA
>CAJKFZ010000130.1 GCA_905199285.1 uncultured Ruminococcus sp. | reverse complement strand
CATCAATAAAACCGTTAACAACAGAGATGTCTCGTTTAAGAAGTTTTATAAGCTCTTCATAGCAGTTTATCCCGAAAATATCTTCCGGATACCGGCAAGTAAGACGTACTTTTTCTACCTTTATCGCTTCTTCAAGAGCTTTTTCAAAGGCAAAGATATCATCCGACGGCACAAGCTTTTCAAAATGTGCGAGAAAAGTTATATGCTCCAGTCTTTCAGAATATGTAAGTTTGAAGATCTCTCCGGAGCGGACGCTCTGAGGAATATCCGCTCCGCACTCTTTCAGGAATTCAGCCAGATTTATATTCATAGGTTAAAGTTTGTCAATCTCTGCAAGAAGCTCGCTGACAATATCCTCCTCTTTGATTTTTCTCTGAGTACCGTCTTTTTTAAAGATAACGGCACAGCCATTGCCTCCGGCGATACCAACATCAGCTTCTTTTGCTTCTCCCGGACCGTTGACAATACATCCCATAACGGCAACGGTAATATCCTTATCCATATCTTTAACGGCTTCCTCAACCATTTTTGCTGCTTTAACGAGATCTATGCGTGTTCTTCCACAGGTAGGACATGAAACTATTTTTACTCCTCCCCTTTTACCGATACTTTTTAGAATATCTTTTGCCGCTTCAATTTCTTTAACAGGATCGTCTGTTAGGGAAACTCGGATAGTTTCACCGATTCCGTCGCAAAGGAGCGAGCCGATTCCTACTGCTGATTTGATAAGTCCCATTCTTTCTGTTCCGGATTCAGTTACTCCAAGATGAAGCGGATACGGACATTTTTCAGCGGCAAGCCTGTATGAAGCTATCATTCTGCCAACGTCAGATGATTTTATAGAGATAACGATATCGCTGAAATCAAAATGTTCAAGCATTGCTGCGTGTCCCATGGCGCTTTCAACAAGAGCTTCCGGAGTCGGAGAGCCATATTTTGCAAGGATTTCTTTTTCAAGCGAACCAGAATTAACTCCTATACGAATAGGAATATTTCGTGAGCGGCATACGTCAACGACTTTCTTTACTCTGTCCATGCCGCCTATGTTGCCGGGATTGATCCTTATTTTGTCAACTCCGGCAGCAGCCGATTCAATGGCGAGCTTATAATCAAAATGTATATCGGCGACAAGAGGTATATCAACTGCTTCTTTTATTGCAGGAATGAGTTTTACTGCATCCATATCGGGAATTGCGGCACGGATTATCTCGCATCCTGCAGCTTCAAGTTCCTTTGCCTGCTTAATGCTTCCGTCAATATCGTCAGATCGTGCATTAAGCATGGATTGAATATATATATGTTTTCCATCGAGAATGCAATCCCCGACCTTTACCGGTTTTACGTTTCTCATTTTTTAACCTCCTGTAAAAAGTCTGATTATATCATTATAGGTCGCAAATATCATTATTCCGAAAAGAAGTATCATTCCGGCAAGATGAACATATCCCTCATGTTCCGGCTTTACCGGTTTGCGGCGCACAAGTTCGATAAGGCAGAAAAGAAGTCTTCCGCCGTCGAGTCCGGGAATTGGGAGAAGATTGAAAATACCAACATTGATAGTTATAAGCGATGTTATATACAAAAGATTGAAAACAGCATCGCTCTTGCTTTCACTTTCCTTAGTAGCTTCGCTTATTTCGTTTACTACTCCGACAGGACCGGAAACATCCTCTTTTTCGGCTTTTCCAGTTACAAGCTGTTTCAGCGACATCGTTACAATATGGCTCATGGACATGAATATATCTACTGAACCTTTCATAACGGTAAGGGGATTTTTTTTCACATATTTCACAGCAAAATCGATCTCGTCCGCACCTTCCTGTGAATCGGTATAACCAAATTTCACATCTGAGAAATTGACTGTTTCGCCGTCACGCTTTACAGAAACGCTTCTTGTTCCGTTTCCACTTGGACTGGTATTGAAAATATAGCTGAGGTCCAGAACGCTGAAAACACGTGTTCCGTCGATTTTAATTATCTGATCATCATGTCTTAATCCAGAATGATAGCTTTCGGAGTAATACGTCACAGATTCATCATTATTGCGGATTCCGGCAAAACCGCTTATTTCCGTAGTCGGAACTTCCTCCATCATGCTTACCATTATGATCAGTGTAACAAACCCCAGAATAAAGTTCATCAAAGCTCCAGCAACAAGAACTATCATTCTTTTCCAAAGCTTGGCATTGCGGAATCCTCTTGCATCGTCAGTTTCGCAGTCTTCCTCCATAGCGCAAAAGCCTCCGACAGGAAGAAGTCTGAGCGAATACATTGTTTCGCCTTTTTTCTTCTGAATGATTTTCGGTCCCATTCCTATAGAAAATTCAAGAACCCTTATTCCACTGATCTTAGCGCATATAAAATGACCAAATTCATGAACAGTTACGATAAGTCCGAATATAATAATCGCAATAATAATACCCATGTATATTTATCCTTTCAAAAATGCAGAATCGCTTCAATTCGATGACGCAATTGAGTTTCTGACAAATTCCCTCGCTTGTTTATCTGCCTTCATAACATCGTCATAGCCGGAAATATTCAGGCGTTTAAAGTTTTTCAGAACCGATGATACTATCTCTCCAATTTGTATGAATTTTATTTCGTCATTCAGAAAAGCCTTAACCGCTTCCTCATTGGCAGAATTTACAAGACACGGATATGCTCCGCCAAGTTTTATTGCATCAATTGCAGCAGTCAGACATTTAAAAGTTTCATAATCAGGTTTTTCAAAGGTCAGACTGCCATAATCGGTAAGAGAAAGCCGTCCTGTCGGACATGGCATACGCTCAGGATAAAGCAGAGCGTACTGTATCGGAATTTTCATATCCGGCACTCCAAGCTGTGCAATTACCGAATAATCGTTGTATTCAACGGCTGAATGGACAACGCTCTGGCGATGAACGACAATTTCGATCTGTTCCGGTTCAAGGTCGAAGAGCCATTTTGCCTCGATAAATTCAAGTCCCTTATTCATCAGCGTTGCGGAATCAATGGTAATTTTGTTTCCCATGTCCCAGTTGGGATGTTTCAAAGCGTCCGCTTTTGTTACGCTGCGGAGATCGTCATAATTCTTGCCGAAAAAAGGTCCGCCGGAAGCCGTGAGGATTATCTTGCTGAGCTGGCCTCGGTTGTTTCCCTGAAGGCACTGGAAAATAGCTGAATGCTCACTGTCTACGGGATAAATTTTAACTCCTTTTTTCTGAGCGAGACTCATTACAAGTTCTCCTGCGGCAACGAGAGTTTCTTTATTGGCAAGAGCTATGTCCTCTCCTGAATTTATAGCAACAAGAGTAGGAAGAAGTCCCACCATTCCCACAACTGAATTAAGAACAATGTCGCTCTGAGGAAGAACAGCAATTTCGCAAAGTCCGTCCATTCCGCAGAGAACTTTTATCCCCGTATCAGCAAGACGGCTTTTCATTTCACTGAATTTGCTCTCGCTGTAGATACAGATGTACTCCGGCTCAAATTTTCTCGCCTGCTGTTCGAGCAATTCTGTGTTGCTGTTTGCGGCAAGAGCCGTAACTTTAAGACCATGCTTCTCGCAGACTTCAAGAGACTGCGTTCCGATAGAACCTGTTGAGCCGAGAATTGAAACTGTTTTATTCATTATTATGATCTCCTTTTCTTAAAGAAGTATATGAAAAAAATCTTATTAAAATGCGAAAGGGACTATCCGCTTAATATACGTTTAGTCTCCTTTCAGAATTATAAATTTAAAATGTCGGATAATTAAATTCAAGCAATGACATCATTGCATAGAATGTTGGCAACACGAAAAGAACGCTGTCGAAGCGATCCATAAGTCCTCCATGACCGGGCATAATTTTTCCGTAGTCCTTGAAGCCTATTTGACGTTTTACCATTGATGCGGAGAGATCACCTATCGTTCCGACAATTGCACAGACAGCACCAATAATGAACAATATCAAAGCCGAAGCAAGCTGGAATTTACCATTATAAATTGCAGGAATAACTGCAAAAACTATTCCTGTTGTGACGATTCCGCCGATAAATCCCTCGATAGTTTTTTTAGGACTGATTTCAGGGCAAAGCTTGTGTTTGCCGAAAGCAACTCCTGTGAAGTAAGCTCCGGTATCGGCTATCCAAGCGCCGCAAAGTCCAAGTATGAGCATGAGCAAACCCATTTCTCTGTCCATACGGTCTATACGCACCATTGTACTCATTGACTGAGGTACAAGTATCATGACAGCAAGTGCAAAAAACACCTGTTCATAGCGGATTTCCTTATGTTTTTTTAGCCATGTGATAAAAATAACAAATGCTGCCAGAAGTGTAACTGCAAAAGCTATCAGAGTTGTTTGATTACTGATACAAAGCTGTTCGATCGCACTCTTTCCATATGCTATGATAAAATCATCCGTGCCTGTATAATGATAAAGCGCAGAAAGGGAAATTTCTCTGGAATCAGCAGCAGAAAATCGCATATCGCAAAGAAAAGGCATTATAATACCACAAATTTCAACTGCTGACAATATGGGTATACACTTTTCCAATTTTACCGCACGAAGCAGCTCATAAAGCATGACGGTTATCATTGCCGCAACAGCTATAGGCAGCACTATTGTATTGTGAAAATACAGTACGACAGCCATTATCGCAACACCGACAGCTCCGGAAATTATTCTTGTAAGCATCTATCAGACACCTCCGAATCGGCGGTTTCGTCCGTCAAAATCTATGATAGCCTTATCAAGCTCCTTTGAATCAAAATCAGGCCAGAGAACGTCTGTGAAATAATATTCCGCATAGGCGCACTGCCAGATAAGATAGTTTGAAAGCCTTAACTCGCCGCTTGGACGAATAAGAAGATCTACATCGGGAATTCCTTTGGTGTAAAGCTCGTCCGCAACAGATTGTTCTGTAATATCCTCCGGACGAATCTCGCCGTTTACAGCTTTCTGCGCAAGAATTCTCGCCGCATGAGCAAGTTCGTCACGCCCACCGTAGTTAACAGCCATCATAAGTGTCATTTCGTCATAATGAGCAGTGTCCTCTTCAAGCTTTATCATTTTTTCTTGAAGATCTTCGTCAAACGCACTTTTATCGCCAAGGAAAATCATTCTTGTGTTTTCGCTGAGAAAGTTTCTTACATCAACGATATAATCACGGAAAAGCTCCATTATCGTATTCACTTCATCTGTTGGACGCTGCCAGTTTTCGGTTGAAAAGGCATAGAATGAGATATTTTTCAATCCGATGTCTTTACAGTAGCGAACGATCTTCTTAAAGTTTTTTGCGCCTTCTCTGTGACCGAACGAGCGTGGCAGACCACGTTTTTTTGCCCATCTGCCATTACCGTCCATAATGAAACCAACGTGCTGGGGAAGATTTTCAGGAAGAGCGGTCTTGTCCCGATTTTTTTTACCAAATAAAGCCATATTTCACCATTAAACCGTCATGATTTCTTTTTCTTTGTTTGCAACGGCCTTATCAACATCAGCACAGAACTTATCTGTAAGATCCTGAACTTTCTTTTCGCAATCTTTAAGATCATCCTCTGTAATTTCAGCATTTTTCTTCATAGCCTTAAATTTTTCCATTGTATCACGACGGATCGAACGAACGGTTACCTTACATTCTTCACCATATTTCTTAATGGTTTTGCAAAGCTCTTTACGTCTTTCCTCTGTAAGCTGCGGAAATGCAAGACGAAGAGCAGTTCCGTCGTTTGTGGGATTGATTCCGATATCAGAAGCCTGGATAGCCTTTTCTATAAGCTTGAGCGAAGATTTATCCCAAGGCTGGATAACGAGGATTCTTGCTTCGGAAACAGAAATAGCTGCCATCTGATTTACTGGTGTAGGCGCTCCATAGTAATCGACAAGAACCTTATCAAGAACGGCGGGATTAGCTCTTCCTGCACGAATTGCGGCAAACTCGTTTCCAAGAGCGTTAAGGCTCTTATTCATTTTTTCCTTTGCTGTATTAATTGTAGCTTTCATTTTAATAATTCCTTTCAATTTGATTTTATTTTAAAATTAAGTTTCTGAAACAACAGTGCCAACGTTTTCGCCCATTACAGCATCGTAAATATTATCAGGATGAGTAAGGTCGAACACAAGCATCTTCATTCCATTATCACGGCAAAGCGTTGCAGCGGTTGAATCCATAACCTGAAGCCCATCACTGAGAACCTGACTGAATGTAAGATTATCATACTTTCTAGCATCATCAAACTTGTGAGGGTCTTTATCGTAAACACCGTCCACAAGAGTAGCTTTCAGGAAAATATCTGCCTGAATCTCAACAGCACGCAAAGAAGCTGCTGTATCAGTTGAGAAGAACGGATTGCCTGTTCCGCATCCAAAAATAACTACTCTGCCCTTATCAAGATGTCTTACAGCTCTGTTGCGGATATAAGGTTCAGCAACCTGCTGCATATTGATAGCTGTCTGGACACGGACAACACATCCAAGAGATTCCAGAACATCAGCGAGTGCAAGAGCATTCATTGCTGTTGCGAGCATACCAATGTGATCCGCACGGGTTCTGTCCATAGCGCCACTTGAACGTCCTCTCCAGAAATTTCCTCCGCCGACAACTATTGCGACCTGAACTCCTGTATCAGTACATTTTTTTATACTTTTGCAGATTTCAGTAATTACATCATAGTTAAGACCAGTTTTATTATCTCCGGCAAGAGCTTCTCCGCTTACTTTTAATAATATTCTTTTATACTTTGGTTCCATAAAGCACCTCACAAAAATAATCTACTTATATTTTACACTAAAAATCAATATATGTAAAGTACATTTTCTTAAAAAAACGGAAATTTTTGAAATTTTTCATTTTTTCATTTTCTTGATTTTGAAAAAGTACGGTTTACAGCCGTTTTTCTTTGCGTTTAGCTATTTTGTACAATTTTCAAAAAGAAAACACAGCTTTTTTTGTCGTATAAAAGTGTTGACATTTCTGGAAGAGCATGATATAATATAAAAGCTGGTTCAAGAGAACAGCAAAATATAAAAATGGAGAGGTATCGAAGCGGTCATAACGAGGCGGTCTTGAAAACCGTTTGACTTAACGGTCACGTGGGTTCGAATCCCACCCTCTCCGCCATTTATTTTAATGAGGGTTTATCTCTCGTTCATGTGTTTGCGGATTTACCCAAGTGGTGAAGGGGCTCCCCTGCTAAGGGAGTAGGTCGGGAAACCGGCGCGAGAGTTCAAATCTCTCAATCCGCGCCAAACCTCACAGAATAGATTTCTGTGAGGTTTTCTTTTTTTATTTAAATTTGAAAAATCTCGAAAAATTCTTAAAAAATTATGATATTACACACTCTATTACACACTTTATTTATGATATAATATAGCTAAAAACTCACCATTCACACACAAATTACATACAAAAATAAAATCCCAGCCACTCAAAACAAGATCAGTTGGGACTTTAATATAAAAAGGAAGCAAATATAAAAATAATACACTATTTTCTTTATTTCAAACATATATCAATACCATTCGACATAATACGACAAAATTCTACACAAACAATCTACGAAACAGAAGTCTCGGCTGATATAATATAATAAAATA
>CAJKFZ010000129.1 GCA_905199285.1 uncultured Ruminococcus sp. | reverse complement strand
GCTTGATCATAATGTTGGAAAATCATTATAAATTATAATCTGAAAATTTTTTCATTTTCTTATAAAAAATACTTGACAAACTCATTTTGATGTGATATAATATATATCGTTGATTGATCAACTACGTTGTCTGGGTGTGGCGCAGTTGGTAGCGCGCTACCTTGGGGTGGTAGAGGCCGTGGGTTCAAGTCCCGTCACTCAGACCATACCTGCACCTCTATTTTGATACAAAATAGAGGTGCATTTTTATACCCTGAAAACAACGCAGTATCGGCACTTTCTGAAAAGTGCCGTTTTCTGTTGACTGAGTAGGGGAGCAGGATTTATCGTAAAAATAGGTTCAAATCCTGCTTTTTAAGGGTGAGCGTTTTCTTTTGCACCCATTTTGACCTGTTTGCACCCCATCGTTTTCTGTTACTTAATTAAACTGTCTCCCAAAAAATGGACAAAAGAGAGGTGCAAAAACCCGAGATTCGGACAGTGAAAGGTATAGAATCCCAAAGTTCGGACAGGACAAGGTTCAGAGACCCTAAGATCGGACAGTAGAGGGTATAAAATACTGGACATGTGGATAGAAAAATGATATAATAAAAACGAAAAGGAGATCCACATGATAAAGCTACTGAGTGAAAAAAATACAGGAACTGCTGAAAAGCGAGTATATCGTAGCGGCGACGGAGCAGTTCGTATATTTTTCAGCGGAATTCAAGAACAAATTTTATGAGGCGTATCAGTCAGGAAAGAAGCCGAAGCGTATCCTGAAAGAACTTGGAATTAATACAGACATCATCGGAGCCGGACGAATTCATAGCATAAAACAGCATATTATGAAAGAAGCTGCTAAAGGAAAAGGTTTCAAAGAATTGAAGAATCCAAAAAAGAAATGCGGTATTGAAAAGTTTGTCTCACAAGAGATGATAATCAAGGAATTGCAGGCAGAACTCGCCTATGCAAACCAGGAAATTGAGTTTCTAAAAAAAATTGTTGCTTTGGGCGAGGAGGGAACGAAGTGATGAAAGTTACACCTTCTGCTAAGTATCAGTTGATATACGAAATGACAAATCAACCTGAAAATGCATTATCAGTTTCAAAATTGTGTAAGATTGCTTGTGTGTCACGTTCCGGATATTATGACTGGATCTCTAATGCAGAAAAACGGCGGCAGAGAGAAGAACAGGACGATGCTGATTTTGAATTGGTGCTTTCAGCTTATAAACATAGAGGCTATGATAAAGGGGCTCGTGGAATATATATGAGATTGCTGCATCAGAATCCTCCTGTCATTATGAACATCAAGAAAATACGAAGACTGATGAAAAAATATCAGTTGAAATGTCCGGTCAGAAAAGCAAATCCATATCGCAGAATGGCGAAAGCAATAAAAACTTCAAATACCGCACCAAATTTGCTTCAGCGAGAGTTTAGAGAACATGGAGCAAGAGCAGTACTTCTTACAGATATTACATATCTCATAAACGCAAAGGGGATACGATGCTATCTGTCAACAATCATAGACGCATATACAAAACAGCTGCTTTCCTGGGTCTTGAGCGACTCGTTAGAAGAAGATTTTGTGCTTGAAACTATAAATCAGCTAATAAAAAAGCATGGAGTCAGCCTGAATACTGAAACATTAATAAACAGCGATCAAGGAGTTCACTATAGAAATATATCCACTACTTATTGCCCCTCCAACAGAGCCATGAAGTATGGGACGGCAGTCAGCATTGACAGAACATCATAAAAATGCTGTGCAGTCTTTAACGACGGCGAGGAACTCATGAATAAGCAAAATCAGTTCACCGTCGAATCAGCATTGTAGCATTTTTATGATAACCTGTCAATGCCAAGCGGTTTTGCCGTGACTGCCTGATTCCGGCTCAGAATCTATGAATAAGCATCTATCATTTTTCTATTTTTGCACCCGTACTTTGTCCGGACTTCGGGGGACACAGCATAAAAATGCCGAAAAATAGGGGAATTTCAAGTGAAACCATTATCTCCCTGTGGTAGATCAAAAAATAGCCGCCACAGTAATCGCATCGACTACTGCGGCGGCATTGCTTTATGTGTTTATGCTTCAATCTCTTGAATTTGTTGTTCAGATTTGCTCTATTAGTAGTTTTTTCATCAGGCACAAATCAAAGACATTTATAATGTTATCCTCGCACAGATCGCCTGCTTTCCAATCAGCAAGTTTTACATCCGGCACAGCAAGTATCCACTTCTGCATCACCACGATATCAGAAATACTGAATTCACCGTCGGCATTCACATCGCCAAGCACTATTTTTTCCTCAGGTGCAGGATATCCATATATGGCGAGTTCATTCAGGTCACCGCCGCCCTTAACAATTTTCAGCTTGTCTGTGGGATGACTTTCTTCAATCATGGAAATATTGCGATACATATAGCCACCCATGTCACTGGACCATAAAAGCGTATCTGTGTTGGCATCATAGATTTTCAGACTGCCTGTTCCGAATGTATCAAAAACGCCGAATCCGTTCAGAACGTAGGGCATATCCAAAGTCACATAACAAGTAATGCCGGAAGCTGTAACATTCGTCTCCGGTGTTTTCAGAGCAGAAGTATCACCATAATAAAATGTCGGCATTGTATTCGGTTCATCAAACATCCGGTAGAATTGATGCAAGGTATTATTAGAAGGTGCCGTAGACAGATCACATTGTTCCGTGCTGTTGTCACTACTGAGGCAGATGGACTGTGGCTTAATGTACTGTCCCCTGCCATTAATAATCGTTTGTTTTTGTCCGGAAACAGTAATAAATATAGGGGTTTCGGAAATGTCAACAGAAACATTTCCATTGCTGATCTCCAGTTCTGATGTAATTCCCTCAGCATAAGTACCGGGAATGGTCAGATAAGCATGGACAGCATTGCCCACGGAAATGGCATAGTCCGGAATCGTGATTCCGTCTGAAGTCGGTGACCACAGGCAATAAATTGTATTTCCATTAATGCGGTCAGTAAATGTCTGGCAGCAGATTCCGTTTTCCGTGGATGCAGTGAGAAGATCGGCATGTTCCAAAACCGTTGTCATGCAGGAAACATAATACCATGCCAGCTTTTTATTCCACTTGCCCTTTTCGGTGACTAAGCCGGAATCGGCGTAAACACCGCTGCTCTCATCACGCAGCTGAAATTTTGTCACACGATCCACTCCAGCGCCAATGGCTGTGAGATAGGTTCTTGCCACACGCTGGGCATAGCGGAGCTGATATGTTTCATTTTCGTGATTGTCCACACTCTCCGTTTCGCAGTCACTCATAGGGACTTCAAACTCAGAGATCCACAATTCTGTTCCCGGTGCGTTTTTGTTAATCCAAGCCTGAATCTCCTGGATTTTTTTGACCATACCGGAATTTTCCGGGTCTTTGGTATTCGGACCCAGATGTATATTAATGATATCTATTGCAAATTTTCCGTCTGAACGGTTGTAGTCGAACCAAAGCTTCATCTCCGACAGATAATCCAGCACAAAATCAGTTGTCAGCAATCCGCCTACTGCAAGTTTAAAATCAGGGTCAGCCGTTTTGACTCCGGCATTGGAAATTGTTCCTTCATGTCCGTCATAATCGGCAGAACACATGGCAGCCAATTCATATGGTGTAAAATAATCCGCCTTGCCGCCCCATGTCTTGTTGGGTTCGTTGGAGTTTTCCACTGCATTCAGCAGTCCCAGACCGATTTTTTCTTCACTGCCATCGGCAACATTCAAAGTTGCAGGATCAATTTCTGTGTTGCTGCCGTATCTTGCGGCAACCTGATACATCGCCTGAGCATGAACGGCATAGCTTGTCGGATCTGTGGTATCCGCGCCTGCTGCTGTGGGGATTTCCGGCGGATCATTGCTGCCCGATACAACAGAACTTCCGCCCTGAAAACAGGGAATGATGCTGATGCTTTGTGTTTTCATGGAGGCGTAGTAGCTATCCATATCACCCCATGTGCCCTGAGTGAACCTGACCTGACCGTTTTCATCCAAGAGCCAGCTGAAATTGTGATATTCCCGTACATTTCCGGCTGCCATAATGGACGTCATGGGATCGTCAATAAAGGCATTAAAACCGATTTTCTGTCCGGCAGTCAAGGATGTTTTTTCACCGCCGGAAGGCTTTGCGGCAGTTTTTGATTTTTGTTCCTCCGTAAGCTCCGATACCTGATATCCATACAATGCTATTTCACTTACGCCGCTGTCTCCGCAAGCAGTGGAAAACCGCAGATAACGTGTGGTATGAGCCTCTGCGGGGACAACACTCCGCCATGCCATATAATGGTCGGTTGTAAATTGGATCAGTGTCTGCCATGCAAAGGGTTCGCCATATTCCACTGTCCAATCTTGAACGTCATTTGCGTCCAGAAAACAAATGCCTGTAATGACGTAGTTTGCGCCCAGGTCGATATAAAAGGAATTCTCCCCATATTCTGCCTGTAGATTGGGTTTCCAATTGATGCGGGACGTTGCATTCCACAATTTTGTTCCCACATCCAATTGTGTGACAGACGAGGGTACCTTGTCCTGATCGTCAAATAACACGGAAGCGTCATTCAAATGATCTGCTCCCAGGTATACCAGGTTTTCATCCATGACAGAAAATTGTGAAATATCCAGCAGTGTCGATTCTCTTTCTTCAGAAACTGCAGGAATTGCAGATATACCGGATAGACAGTATGCAGCTGCTGCCGCACATGCAAGCAGACGAATTTTTTTCATTTACGATTCACCTCTTATCATAATTCAAAGGCAACTAAACATTTTTAAGCCTTTGCTATAGCCTTTTATCTTATTATACAGTAAATCGGTAGTTTTTTCAAGGCATTTAACCGATTTGTTCCAAAAAATATTCGTTCTGCCAAATGAGTGCAAAAATTCGAGTACGCTCTAATTTTATGTATGATATCTGAAATAGCATAAAAAACAGCCGCCACAGTAATCAAGTTGACTACTGTGGCGGCTGAATGTTTAATTTATGCTTCAATTTCCGTCCCGTCAAGGAACTGAAAAATCATTTCGTTATCATGAAAAACAGTAAACCTTTCAATCATCGTTCGCCAAAGGTTCTCGTCAAAAGTTTCAATGGGTGAATCAGCTTTTTCAAGCTGAAGAACAAGCTGCTGAAGTTGTCTGACTTTATTCTTTCAGTCACTTTTTTCTGCATCAGTTTCTCATAAAATACCTTTGCAGAAGTGTCGGAAAGGCTCTCAATCAGAGTCTGTACCGTTTCAAGAATCAAATTCTTTCCCTGAAAGAACATAGAAAAAGCATTGACGAAACTCTGTTTAATTTCTTCTTCATATAAATGCGGCGTGGAACAAAGCTGCTGTCCTTTGAATTCGTTGTTGCACTGCCAGATTACACGGCGGTATTTTGAAGTAGAATGCCAGACTTTTGAAACGAAAAAGCACCCACAAGTAGTCATTCCCTCAAGGAAAGAGCGATAAATGAAACGAATGATTTCGGCTTCTTCTGGTACAATTTCAGGTAGACCGTCTTCACCCTTTTTGTATCCGAGGAAACTGGAGTAGGGGAGTGAAACCTTTCCGTCCGCCATACGCTTGCGATGTCCCCATGTGACATTTTCGGAGATGGAGCGTGACGCTTCCTGAGCTAAATTCGATATAATTGTGATGAGCAATTCTCCCTTGCCGTCAAACGTCCAGCTTTTGGAACGTGAACGGTCGAGTCTGATACAAGACGGTTGATTATGTTGTAATCCACACCGTTCCGAGTCAGCGTGACCGTTTTATTGCCTGTTTTCGTGGTGATCGTGACAACATCGCCTTTGATAATTTCACCTTTAATTTGCAGATATTCTCCAGTATCGGCGTTGTAAATCGTCGGAGTCATGGCATCAGCGACAGCTTCGATCTGAATTGTAAACCCGGTCACATCGCCGTGATTTTCAATGGAAATGTTGTCCGTTCTGCTGTAAGTTCCAAGTACAAAAGGCTTGTCATCATCAGGAAACGGAAAATGAAATGCTCCCGTGATTTGCGAATAATAGACATAAACGCTAGAGGTGCTGATCGTTCCGGCTGGAGGATAAAGTCCGTCAATTTCGGAGGTCATATACTGGTTGGCAGTGGTGGTCATATTGATTTGCTCGCCGGTTTCGTTTTCTAAAATTAGGGTGAATCGCATGACTATGAACCTCCTTTCTGCGAATTGACCTTTTCAGTGAGAATGTGATATAATTATGCGGACAAAAAACGGAGTTTGTATAACTCTACGGAGCGTGGATTGACATTCTTTTTGTTCAGTCGTATAATAAAATTACACTAAAGAGAAAGGAATGGTAATCATGAAAATTACAGTATTTAACAGCAGTCCAAGCGGCAGAAACAGTGCAACAAATGTCATAGCAGATTCCTTTGTAAAAGGTGCAGAATCTGCCGGAGTCTAAACGCATAATATCTTTTTATGTGAAAAACATATAAAGCATTGCAGCGGTTGTTTTTCATGCTGGTTCAAAACACCCGGAAAATGTGTTTATCACGATGATATGCCGGAGCTTTTAAGTCTATATAATTCGTCCGATATCGTCTGTTTTGCAACTTCCGTTTACACATGGAACTATACAGCGTATCTGAAAAACTTTGTTGACAGACTCGCTCCGCTGAAAAGTCCTCTTGTAAATGAAAATCATGGAAATTTTGATCTTGCCGATACAAAACCTCGTGAGCAAAAGTTTATGGTGATCGCAAACTGTGGTTTTCCCGGTGATCATAATTTTGAGGTTATGCATACTTCTTTTGCCTGCTGTCATCCGTTCCTGGAGATTTACCGCAATTGTGGCAAACTTCTGAAATCCACAGTTGCAGACTACATAAAATATATTGGAATGAGCTGATATAATGGATCAAATCAAAACAGGTGAGCTGATACGCTCACTGCGAACGAAAAACAAACTCACACAAAAGCAGCTTGCAGAACAGATCAATGTCAGCGATAAGGCTGTATCTAAATGGGAAACAGGAAAAGGCTGTCCTGATATTTCGCTTCTTACGGAGCTTGTAGCAGTATTTCAGATTGATTTGCAGACGATTTTAAACAGTGAAATCGACCAAAAAGAAAGTGAGACCGGTAATATGAAAAAACTGAAATTCTATGTTTGCCCTCGATTGCGGCAATGTTATTACTTCTACATCATTGTTTTCCTCCGTGTACTATTTTTACAATTAAAATAACGTATACCGTTATTTTCGCTCTAAAAAAATACATCAATAGTTCGTAATGATCAGTTCCTTATATTCGCCACTCTGAGGTTATTCTGTCTTGAAACTGCAGCAATATTGAAATCTTTGTACAGTTCCCTGACATATTCGTCATCATTGTACGATAAAACAAACCGTCCCTTGATTGCCTTTAAACAGGCATTTAAACGCTCGTGATCGAAGTCTTTAAATTCAGCGTCATAATATTTTCAGTCTTATGATATGGCGTATCACAGTAGAATAACGCTCCCGGACAATCGTAAACCTTGATAAGATTCTCGAAGTCCTTATGCTCGATAACCACTCCTGCGCCTGTTTTAAGACGTTTTTCAACCTCAGAAAGATAATCAGGCGAGATGTTTTTCTTGTTGCATCCGTAAGTACGTCCG
>CAJKFZ010000128.1 GCA_905199285.1 uncultured Ruminococcus sp. | reverse complement strand
GCAATATATTAATCCATTGTCAACAATTCAATGCAAAAAAACAGCACACCAAAGTGTGCTGTTAATTTTAAAATTATTCCTTTACACCACCAAGTGCAACGCCGGCAATGATGAATCTTGAGAGACAAACATAAGCAATAACGATCGGAACAATACTAAGTGCGATACATGTATATACAATACCGTAATCAGTAAACTTATCCGAAGCCTGAACTGCCTGAATCATCATAGGAAGTGTCTGCTTAGTCTTATCACCATTAAGAAGGATCATAGAAGGTGTATAGAAGTTGTTCCAGCTTGCAACGAAAGCAAAAATTGCCTGAACAGCGATAGCTGGCTTCATCATAGGAATTGCAATTGTAAGGAAAGTTCTGAACTCACCTGAACCATCAATACGAGCAGCCTCAACAATATCAAGCGGGAACGATGATTTCATGTATGATCTCATAAAGAATACTACCGCTGGAGCAGCAACAGCCGGTATAATAAGCGGCCAATATGTATTATGGAGATGCATTTTGATCATGAAGTTTACGAAACCTGCTGATGTTACCTGTACAGGAATCATCATAATTAAAAGGATAAATGTATATGAAGCTTCTTTAAGCTTGAAGTCGTATACATGAATACCATATGATGTTAAAGCTGAGAAGAAAACCGTCAGGAATGTTGCAGAAACTGTAATAATAGCACTGTTTCTGTAACCAATGAGCGGTCTGAAAGCATTCTTAGCATATTCAAGAGTTCTCATGTTTTTAAAGTTTGTAGCAAGATAATCGCCAGGGATAAGTGAGAAACCGCCGGAAATATCATTATTGCTGCGTGTCGCATTAACTAAAAGAATATAAATAGGAAGCAAACAGATAATTGTTAAGATAACAAACCAGATAAACAGAATTGTTGACTTAAGTCTTATCTTAAACATATAATTATCTTTTTTGTTTCCGTAAACGGATTTCATATCACTCATATGCTAAGACCTCCAAACTGTTTATTCTGAAGCTTTGCCTGTTTTGCAAGCTTTTTACGCTGCTTCTTCTTTGCAATTGCGTCAACATCTCTATTCATATAGAATGTAATTGATCCAAGAATAAGAGTTACGATAAAGAGAAGAACAGATGCAGCACCTGAATAACCGTAGCTGTATGAAATAGTACCGGAAGTATGGAATCTTTCATAAATGTAAACAGCAACCGTACGAATTTCGGGGTTAAGATCGTTAGTTCCCTTATGGAAGAGATAAGGAATATCAAACATCTGAAGACCACCAATCATAGATGTTACAAGAGTGTAAACCATGATAGGGCTAAGAAGCGGAAGTGTAATCTTTCTGAATACCTGTCCACTGCTTGCACCATCAATGCTTGCAGCTTCAAAGAGTGATGGATTGATACCCATAATACCAGACATAAGCATGATCATTGTATTACCAAACCACATCCATGTCTGAATAAACATAACAACAATTCTTGGTTCCCATTTACCTGAAATGAACTTAACAAAATCAGTTGAATTTGTTGACGTAATATCATCAACAATTCCAACACTATGTAAAATCTGGTTTAAAGCACCATATTTAGATTCAGAACAAAGTGACAGGAACAATACCGCAACAGAAGCCGCAGTGATTATGTTTGGCATATACATAACGACCTTAAAAAAGCCCTTTCCAGGAATTTTAAGTTTAGCGTCTGTAAACCAAACAGCAAGTGAAAGAGAAAGAATAATCTGAGGAATAAAGTTTCCTATCCAAAGGATAAGAGTATTTCCAAATGATTTGACAAAAGTATCATGCTGAGCTTTCTGACCTACCTTAGCCTGTTCAGCTTTTCTGGCTTCCTTTTTCTCTTCAGCAGACATATTTTCTAATTTAGGGGATGTTCCCTTAACAACGTCCATATCTACATCCGTATCAAAAAGGATAGTTTTATAGTTGTCAAATCCAACAAATTCTTCAACAGTTGTATCGTTTCCCTTAAAGGAAAGAACAAAAGTATTAACTAAAGGCCATAATTGAAAAAAGAAATAAACAAGAAAAAACGGCAGAATAAAAATATAGCCATATTTAGCATAGCTGATAGATTTAATTCTTTTCTGGGCAGCTGATGCCATAGCACACACCCTCTCGTAAAATTTGTTTTGAGATTATAAATAGCTGCCTATAGAACTTGCGTTCAATAGGCAACTATCATAAATTCAATTAATTAGTGAAATTTAAATGCAATCAGAATTATGCAAGCTCAGGAATAGCTTCGCCAACCTTAGCGTAAACTCTGTTGATTGTGTCATCCCATGACTTACCAGCACAGTACTCTTCAGTTACAGCGTTAAGGAACTCGCTCTTGATTGTAGCATCGTAAGGAGTGATAAGACCCTTAAGATCAATGCTCTTAGCGTTCTCGTTGAGAACTTCAAAGTAGTTCTGTCCACCGAGGTTATCAGTTACCCACTGGTTAGGAACTTCCTTAGCATCAATGATTTCCTTCATAGCTGTCTGGTTGTTTACATACTCAGGCTTGCTGAGAGCGAACTCCTTCATAGCTGCCTGATCAACAGTTGCATTGAAGATGAATGATTGAGCTTCCTCAGCGTTATCTGTAGCAGGATTTACAACGATCCATGTGCCGCCCCAGAAGTACTTGTCAGGACCTTCGCAAACTGCCCACTTACCGTAGGAGTCAGAAGAAGCCTGGCCAAAGAATGCGTTCTCGCCGAAGCCCCATGTAGATACGAAGTAACCCATGCAAGAGCCATCCTTACCAGCAGGAATCCAAGCGTCAGTCCACTGACTGTTGTGTGTTACACCGCCGTTATCCCAAAGTGTCTTTGCATAATCAGCAAATACCTTGCAAGAATCATCGATTTCGAGAAGTCCGTCAACAACCCAAGGCTGTGTTCTGTTAGCAGCAAATACCTGCCACATACCACCGAGAGAGTCAGCGAAAGCAACCTTACCGTCAGAAGCTGTAGCAACCTCTGTAGCAGCAGCTACGAAGTTATCCCAACCCTGGATCTTAGCCTGCATTTCCTCAGGTGTCTTAACGCCGAGGTACTGCTCTGCGAGGTCTGTTCTGTAAGCAAATCCGCCTGCTGCAGCCTGCCATGAAGCACCTACCATCTTGCCAGCGTTAGCACCAGCTGTAGCTCTACCGATTTCAGCTGTGTAAGCGTAAGCATCCTGGAAGTTAGCATCGGAGAAACCGAGAGCCTCGAGAGGAGCTGTCTTAGTATCATCGTTAATATACTTGAGAGCCCAGTCAGCTTCACAGAAGTATACGTCGAGATCATCGCCAGCGCTGAAGAGAGCATCATACTTTTCAGAAGCATCGCCGCCGCCGCAGTCAAAGTTTGTGAACTTTACCTTAGCAGCATCGTAGCCTGTGTTCTTTTCCCACTGCTCGAGAAGAGCCGGAACGTCGTCTGGGTTCCAAGCAGCAACTGAGAATTCAGCACCGCCTGTCTTAAGTGTTACAGCGCCGAGCTCTGTAGAGTTACCAGCTGAAGGTGTCTCAGGTGCCTCTGTAGGCTCCTCGCCGTCTGTAGGCTCTTCGCCATCTGTAGGAGCGTCTGTAGCAGCATCTGTAGGAGCTGCTGTTGTTGCTGCTGGAGCATCAGAAGATGAATCCTTGCTGCCGCATCCAACGAATGCTGTAGAAGCCATTGCAAGTGTAGCTACTAAAGCTAATGTTTTCTTAAGATTGTTCATTAGAATTTCCTCCTTAAATATGTATATTATACTCAAATCAAAGTATAATATGTTTGGATAAATTTTCCACGGTCCGCTTCCGGATTTTTTCCGGCTCAGCGAATGTACTCGCCGCCTGCCATATTTATCCTGTCGCATTCCGGGCTGCTGTTTTAATATAACAGCTATTACGAAAGACGATTAGGTCAGTGTAATTATGAAGCAACTGCTTGTACGGGAGTTTCCCGTTTTGCGGAAACAAAGCATTCCTCATAGCGAAAACGATCAGAAATTTTCTTCCTGAATCCGGCTTTTTCAGTCAGCCATGCTCCGGTCAGCTTGTATGCAGCACATCTGCTTTAATGCGGTTATAAATCAAAACATACGCACAGCAAAATAGGCACAATTGCTCTTTGTAATATAAAATATACCGTATTTTTTGTTCAAAGTCAATGGTTTGTAGCGTTATTTAATATTTTTTGTGCATTGTATACACTTTCAACATTATTTTTTTAGCACAAATCACATATTTAGAAACAATAAAACTAAAAGGTTACAAAACGGTAAAAGACTTTTTCACTCTTATTTCACAAATTCATAACACTACTTTTATAGGTATTGCATAATGAATACAATTAATCAAAAATTTCCCATGTGTTTTTGGTATATTTGTCTAACTTCAAGCAAGTCTTTCTTATAATTTAAAATCACGGCTTAACAGAAATCTTTTCCGTATAATATCTCAATACAAGCGTGGCATCAACACCATCCACAACGCCATCGCCGTTATAATCAGCGTAATTGATAAATGATTCGGGAATGCAGCCGTCAACTCCGGATATAATAAGCGTATAATGCCTTAAAATTAATGTTGCATCAATACCGTCAACAACTTCGTCCCCGTTCACATCGCCTATTTCATAAGCCTTTGTAAATAATGCTTTTGAAGCGAATGAATCAGCTGTTGCTGAATATCTTACAGCGAATTCGCTTCCGTATCCTACCTTATTTGAACTGTCCCATAAAGAATCCAGGTAATGTTCAAGAGTTTCTTTATCGGCGCATCCAATTCTTGAGAACATAATATCAGCAAATCGTTCCGTATCTGAATATCCCAGTGATTCAGCTTTCTCTGCAATTGTAATTGATTCATCAGGCAAAGCTATTTCATATTCATATCCGTTTAAAACCAGATTTCCGTCCTCTATCGTGTAATCTGTGAATTCAGCCGGAGCTTCGGGAGCTTCCGGTATGTGATATGTAACAGGCTCGCTTGCAAATTTTCCGTTTCCTGCTTTAGCCTTTAAAGTTATCGTTTCGCCCGGAATTACTACAAAAACCTTATTCATTATCATTCCAGAATTTATCCATGTTCCGTCACGGAAACGTTTTTCAGCGGAAATGTAATCATTCTGTGAAGGTTCTTCCGTAGTTGCATATTCAAGCAGTTCAGCCGTTTCATTGGGAATAAATCCAAGAGTTTCATAATAGTAATCAATTTCCAGTTCAGGAATAATTATCCTTTCCGGAACACGGCATTCTATCTCTTCGCCGTCAACTACAGCAGTAAGTGTTTCTCCGGCATAATTTCCTACATATGAACCATTTGATATTTCTGTTCCGTCAGGAGCATAAAGTTTTTCAGCTCCGGAAAAAACAACCTTTTCAGATTGAATATTAATTTCAATCGGGCTCCTTACAATTGTAAGGTAAACTCTATTATTAAGAGCATTCGGCTTTTCAAGCTCAAATTCCACTACAGTTTCGCCGTAGCCGATAGATATTTCATCAGTAGCGCTGTAGCTTTCAATACGCTCTCCATTCATTGTAATATCAGCGTCTGTAATCGGGTAAAGTTTTAATACTGATTCGGTACTTTCAAGTTTTATTTCGTATTCGTTTCTGCTCTTTTTTTCTGCTTCCTTGAGAACCAGACCGCTGTGCCTTACACCAGAATCGTAACACAAACTGAAAAACTGAGCTGAAGCCGGTTCGTAAGTTCTTTCGGTAAATGTATTTTTATCAGAGGTTGCTGAGATCGTCATTTTTTCAGTTACAGCGATAGGCTCTGTATAAGCGGCATATTCTCCCCCATTTATTGAAACAAAGATATCCGAGCCGTCTTTTACAGATAGTTCAACTCTCTCATCCAGCGAAACTTCTCCCGAAATATGTGAGAAATCAACAGTATTCTTTTCACTGCCGAATGCTTTGAGCGAAATGTTTCCCATAATTACACTTACATCGCAGGATTTAAATATATTACTATAATACTGATATCTTTTGTCAGCCTCTTCCAGAAGATCTGTTTCATCAGGTTCAATGCCGTCAAAAAGCTGTTCGTTAAGGGATTCCAGCATAATATTTTTTTCCTCTTCTGAATAAGTATACGGAACGTTCACCGTATCGCTCCAATTTATACCGTCAGAACTGAAAAAACTCTGATTTATACCAGTATATGCTTCAATTCCGGATTTAGTCGTATATCCGCCGAGATCAGTTATTTCACCGGTTTCATAATTTTCCGCATACAAGCTCGTTTCAAGCGGAATTACATAAGGAGTATCTCCGCAGTACATTTTTACAACAACTCCAAAGCTTTCGCCTGCGTCAATCGGAACATCTTCGGAAAGCTCTATGGTCTGATATCCGGTCAGTTTACAGCTTCCTGATGTTACCGCTGACGGAACACCAGATGCCGGATCGGACAGATCAGTAAGATCTGTGTAAATCACAACTTCATATTCGGTATCGGGATTATTGAAATATGTTGAAACGGCCTCGATCTGCTCACCGTTTTCCGAACTGAAAATATTCGCCATATAAGATGGTGCAATAATATCTGATTCATCATAAGCTGACATACTGTTGGTCGGAACAAAGGAATCGTGCTGATGAATGTAGCTGTAATTGTTTTTATCACCTAGATCGTAAACGGCAAATTGGCACAGCGATTTGTCATAATATGAGATCCAGAAATATCCATCCTCGCCGTAATTTGAACCCCAGCTGTTTTTTACAAGCCATGCGCCGTTTCCCTCGGGAGTTTGTTTGAAATCAGACGCAGGAAAATTATCGTCCCAGCCGGCAATAGTTACTGCATGATTTGCAAAACGTGGTTTACGAACGGTATAACTTGAACTTTTATTATAATCATAATTCAGGGTAGTATTGCTGTAGAACGAAACATCAACTCCATGACCTTCATAAACAAACTGTTTTATAAGTCCGTTCACCTCGTCAAAGTTGTTCCTTTCGTCATCGAAATCAAACAAATATGCATTTTCAAGATGATAATCGCTTTCGTTTCTCATTTCTTCAGTTTTGATAGGATCGTCGAAAAATTGTACATTATCATACGGAAGTTTTTCCTCCTTTACAGGACCTATCCACTGCGACCACAAATTAGCAACAACGCTTGTTGAACCGCCGTAATTCAGGATATCCCTTATCTTATCAAGACCTGTTTCGATCTGATCCGAACCATAATAAGAGTAAAATGCCGTATGCAATTCTGACAAATTAACAGACGGATCAGTTTTAAGAAGTCCGCTTTCTGCACTCGCCGCAGAAGAATGAGTCCAGCAAGTTCCGTAAATGGACTGATCTTTCACAGAACTTATACCGGAAGCTCTTCTCAGATCATATGATTCAGGAAGACTTTCAGCGCTGCTGTAAAGTTCCGGTTCTTCTTTTAACGGAGCATAGCCTGCCACAGGAGTAAGCTCAAATCCGGACTTGCCTATAAGATGTGTAAACTCAGGAATTGCGTATGAAAAAACCGGAGCATTTTTCAGTTTCCTCGTTTCAACAGAATTGGTTTTGAATCCTGCATTAATAGAAGCCGGAAAACAAAAAACTGCTGAAATTGCCGCCGCTGACATAACAGAAATGGTTTTGCTTATATACTTATTCATAAAATTCCTCCTACTCTATTGCTTGGTTAACTGCCTTT
>CAJKFZ010000127.1 GCA_905199285.1 uncultured Ruminococcus sp. | reverse complement strand
AGATCGTGTGCTTTTTATGATCTGCTCTGAAATATATTATATCATATTATAGACTATTTGTCTATAAATCAGATTTAAATATAACCGTAATTTTCCATAAATTTAATACTTCTAATTTGTGGTTTGTTACAAATCGCTTAATTTTATCCATTTTATTTATCACAAACTATTGAAATGCACAAAAAACGTGTTATAATATATATAAACAAAATACTTGAAAGGGAGCGTGTCAATTTATGAAAAAAATAAGCCGAGTTTTTTCAAAACTACTTACGGCGGTTCTTTCCGGAGCTATAGTTAGCTCCAGCATTCCAAGCTACGCTGTTTTTGTATCCCCTTCTTCTGAAGACGACGGAGCAATCCCCGAACCGGAGATGATCTCCGTTATTGAAGGAGAATCCTCTGAATACGGTCTTACTCCCATTTATTATGTCGATGAAAACGGAAACGAAATAGAATCAGATCTTGTTCCCGATAGAGAACCGAGAGCATTGGTTCTTCCTTCCAAATTCGATTTGCGTGACTCCGGATATATTACTTCAGTAAAGAGCCAATCGCCCACAGGAAGCTGCTGGGCACACGCTACCCTGGCAGCAGCTGAATCTAATATGATAATGAACGGTCTGTCTGATAATACTATAGATCTTTCTGAATCTCATCTTACATGGTTTACTCAGGGATTAGCAAGCACAGATATAAACGATCCCCTTTATGGCGACGGTGAAAGTCTTGGCAATACTGATTTTAACAACGGAGCTTATGACCGTGGTGGAAATAGCTGGCGTTCAAGAGCTGCTCTTGGAAGATGGAGCGGAGTTCAGCTTGAAGAAAACGCCCCGCCTGTTGCCGCGCGTCCGGCTGTTGACGAAAGTCTCCGTTATACCTCTTACGGTTATCTTGTAAATAGCGACGATCTTGATGCAAGCGACCATGAATCTATAAAACAGCATCTTATGACTACCGGTGCACTTTACTGTTCTTACTATAGCGATAACAATAAATATTCAAACGGAGAATATTACTCAAGGGAAGCTTACTATAACAGCGAAATTGTTGATACCAATCATGCAGTGACTATTGTCGGCTGGGATGATAATTACAGCAAAGATAATTTTAAATCAGATGTTCCTCCGGGAGACGGAGCCTGGATAATCAAAAACAGCTGGGGCGACTGGTCGCATAATAACGGCTACTTCTATATGTCTTACTATGACGTCTCGCTTGATTATATTACATCTTTTGAAATAGTCGATACATCAACTTATAATAATATCTATCAATATGATGGTGCAATGCCCGACTCTTATTACAGATATCCGTCCAGTTCATTCACAGCGGCAAATGTTTTTACAGCAGCAGATAACGAGACTATTTCAGCAGCAGCTTTTTATACCTATGAAGCTTCTGTTCCTTATATAATCTCAATCTATGCAGATGTGGAAGACGGAGATCCCACCAGCGGAACTCTTCTTACTACACAGACGGGCACAATTCCTTATAAGGGATACCACGTTGTTGATTTGAATGAAGCTGTTGCCGTAAGCAAGGGCACACAATTCTCTGTTGTTGTTACTCTTGATAAAACAGGTACAAATATGGCTATTCAGAAATGCAGCAATCTGAGTGACTGCTCGTATTGCACATGGGGAACTCCGAGTTCACACACCGTCTGGAAGGATATGATTTCATCATATGACTCAACAGCCTGCATCAAAGCGCTCACACGAAGCAACATACTCATAAACAGTTCAAATTTCCCCGACAGCATATTCAGAGACTACGTTTCAAGTTTCGATACCGATTCAGACGGAGCACTCTCTTACAGCGAAATAGCTCAGGTTTATGAAATGAATTTATCAGGCCTTGGAATTTCCGATTTTACGGGAATCGAATTCTTTACCAAACTGACTGATCTGAATTGCAGCTTTAATCCTATCATCAATCTTGATGTAAGCCACAATAATAAGCTTACCAATTTTATTTGCTACGGATGCTCAATTGAACTTGACAGCGTTATGTGCAACGGATTCACGATAAACGGACTTGATCTCAGCAAGGTATCAAATCCACAGGAAATGACCGTTGAAGGCTCTTCTTTTATTCCCAGCAATAAAACAATGCATTATACATACAACTGCGGAAAAAATTATGATGCACTGATAACAATCATTGCAGATTCACTGACTCATTCCTACGGAAGTTGGAGCGATAACGGTGATTCCCATATAAAAACCTGCTATTACTGCGGCGATATAAAGTCCGAGGATCATTCTTTCGATGAATGGAATATTGGCGTAAAAGAGCACTCCCATCAATGTCTGATATGCGGCGGCATCAAATCTGAGGAGCACTCTTTCGGAAATTGGACTGAGAATGGAAATACTTATCATATGCATTTATGTGAAATATGCGGAGTTCCGGAAATGTCTGAGCATTTATTCAGCATATTTGAATTTTCCAACAGTGAAGATCATACGGGAATATGTGAAAGCTGCGGATATACCGAGCAATTTTCTCATAAATTCGGAGATTTTACATACTTAGATGAAACTTCCCACATTAAGTCCTGCGAGGACTGCGGTTACTCCGAAAACTATGAGCATAATTTCGGCGAATGGACAATTGCAGATGAAAACAGCCACACCAGAACCTGCGTTGACTGCGGTTATACTGAAACTCTCACTCATTCATACGGCGACTGGAAAACTTCCGGCAACGACAGTCACTCAAGAGAATGTAACGACTGCGGTTATACGGAAAACGTCGATCACAGCTTCGGCGAATGGACATTTGTTGATGAAAACATTCATTCAAGAATTTGTGCGGACTGCGGTCAGGTCGTTGAAGCAGAACACGATTTCACTGAATTTTCATCATCAAATAAAGAAAGCCACTCCAATATATGCAAAGACTGCGGATATTCCGTTGACCTTGTACATGATTTCGGCGAATGGGTAACCGACGATGAACACAGTCACACCAGAACCTGCGTTGACTGCGGTTATACGGAAAGTTCCGATCACAACTTCGGCGAATGGACATTTGTTGATGAAAACGTTCATTCAAGAGTATGCGCTGACTGCGGTCAGGTTGTTGAGGCTGAACATGATTTCACTAAATTTTCATCATCTGATGATGAAAAGCACTCCAAGATATGCAAAGACTGCGGATATTCCGTTGATCTTGCACATGATTTCAACGAATGGTCATATCATGACGATCAGCAGCACTACAGAACCTGCATTGACTGTGATATTATAATTTACGGCGATCATAATTTCGGTGAATGGATCGTTTCAGAAAATGGCAATCATTCAAGACAATGCGCAGACTGCGGTTACATCATCAGTTCTCCTCACATCTTTGACAAAACAGACGTTATAAACAGCGAAAACCATTCAAAATCTTGTGAAATATGCGGATACGTTCACATTTTTGAACATAATTTCTCTGAATGGGAATCTTCCGGTGAAAACAATCACAGCAAGATCTGCAAAGATTGCAGCCATATAGTTACAATGCCTCACAGTTTCGGCGACTGCGAATCAGTCAACGAAAAAGAGCATTCGATAATATGCGAAGATTGCGGATATACCATTATTTCCCCTCACTCCTTCAGTGACTGGCAGGATAACGGAAGCGCTACGCAGATACGAATATGTACCGGCTGCGGCTACAGTGAAATTGAGGATGTTGATTATACTTTAGGAGACATTAACGGCGACGGAACAATAGATTCTTTCGATCTTGTTATTGCGAGACAAAAGCTGCGTAAGGAATTCCTAAACAGCGCCGAATTCGCATCAGCCGACATTAACCATGACGGAATATTTGATAAAACTGATATTATATTACTTCAAAATTTCATATTGGGTAAAATAAAAATCTTCTGAGAACTACATTCTGCTGCACCGGCATTATCTGGTGCAGCAGATTATTTTTCTAAAGTAAATAAAAACAGACATCTCAGATTTCTCTGAAATGCCTGTTTATCTGCCAAGCTGAGAATTATTGAGTTTCACTTTGTCAAGATATGCTAGAATAGTTTCAGATTTTACAGCATGAATCAGCATATGAACGTCTTTATGAACAATAACACGGTTAGGTGTCTGCTGTAAGCCTGACAGCTTGGCAGTGCCTGTAACACTGCAAGGTATTTTATAACGAAGATTCTTACTTTACCTCACTGTCCCTGCACTTTGGCAGTCTGCACATGTCTATGCAGTCGTTGTTTTAGACTCGTACTTTCGCAGATTCGTCAAATATTTCTATCATTCTCACCATATACATTTTTTAGACCCCCGACCTATAGGATACACCATTCACCTCTGAACAGCTTTCGTTCTGATTGCTCAAATTACGGTATCTCTCAGTCGACTTCACCGAGCTTCTGACCAGCCTAGTTTCCCAAGACCGCCAGTCGGAGTATCAGGGGAGGCGTTTTAAGGCGTTACCCTATCATTTCACCTCTCGGATTATCAGTTCTCCTAACAAAAGAACATCTCACGTTCTCTTTTTAGTACCTAATCTTTTCAATTAGGAACGTGTCGCACCTTCATATTTATTAAGCGTGGCAAATCCCTTTCGTCAAGTTCCCAGATTAATACAGGCACTTTCATATTTTCTCTTGGAACAATTGTAGCGACTCCTCTGAACTCCAGTTCAAAATCCTTGATTTCGGACACTCCCACAATTTTTGAATGCTAACAACGGTACGCCATCTGTTTCAGATTGATATTGCTGCCATAGGCGATATACAGCTGTTTTTTACTCATTGTGACCTCCTTTACATACTCATCTCAAATGTTTCTTCCTGTTCCGAATCCTCGTCATATTCACTCACTGTCGGCTAGGAAGTTTCATCGGGTACGTTGTCGGCTTGCTGCTGAACCTCCCTCACAGGCTCTTCACTCTGCTCACGGGAGGAGATTCTTTCAGCTTTCAGACGTTCTCTTTGTTTTATTGCATCTTTAGGGTGAAGCCACGCAATATTCCCCTAAAGATGCGAAAGTAAGTGCTTGCGACATTTCTTGAATTCTTGTCCGTTTAATCCAATGCGTATCAGCCAGCAACGGAAAGTATAGCGTGGATTCTCACTCTGTGTCACACGGGGACTTGCAGCTTTCTGCATTAAAGCCTGATTACTGACCGCCAGCACCAGTGAAATATATGCTCTCAATACGCCTGCGTTCAACGAACTGTTGAATGCTCTTATCTCAATATTATTGTCTGTAAACACGAGATGCAAATTCAAACATCGATACCGAGACAGGTCATAATTGGAGCGATATTCGGCATTATCGCCGTACCATAGGTGTTTTATCGTCTGTAAATCCTTTGTTTTTTTCTTATTTAATTCCTCCAGAAAACGCTTATCAACTTTTTTGCAGTAGGTGTTCTTGCGACCGGAATTGACCTGCAAAGCCTGATACAGCATATCCTCTTTACTTGCAAAAATATTCACAAGATTACGCAATTTTTGCGGATTATAAGGCTCAAAATCAATGTGAATATGGATTCCCGTCGACTCGTTGCAAATGCCACCGCTTCACCGAACAGAACACACCACCTCCTGAAGTAAAGTCATATCTTCATATTCTAAAATAGGTGTTACAATCTCAACAGAATATTTTTTGGAAGCCGGAGTACCATCCTTTGTTTTGCATCGAATGCTTGCGTCAGACATGATTTTCCAGCGTCTGTTCTGACTATCATAAACATCGTACCAGTCGTAAATTCCGCCAAAATAATCCGGTGAACCGCCCAAAACCTTTGCAACAGCTTCTGCCAGATCTTCTCTGGTCAAGCCTGTACACTCGAATTCAACCCCAAACTTTTGCGTTTTTATTCCCTCAAAATTTCCCGACAAATTATCATCTCCCTCCAATAAAAAACAGCCTGTAAAATTCAATTTACAAGCTGCATTTTTTATTTAATTTCGTTTTTCACTTCATATCCACCCTTGAAAATCACCAGTATTTCGCCTTTATTTAGCACTTTTATACACTCGATCAGCTTACGAATCAGCACATTATCAAAAGTTTCCAACTCGAATTTTTCTTGCTTTATCATTTTCATAATCTTATTAAGTTTTTTCTGAGTTTCGGCGGAAGTTTTACTCTGCGATTTAAGCATTTCCAGATGTTCACTAAGCTGCTGTTCTTCCTGATATAGCTTTGCAAATTCGTTGTCAAGCTTGTCCTCATCGCAGCCGCTGGAAGCTATCTGGTAACAAATTTGCAATTGATTCAATACCCGAACCTTTTAGATAACAGTCGTAAATAAACCGAACAATTTTTGCAGTCTGTCACGGTCTATAGTGCGTATCTGCTCTGCAAGAACAATGGAATCTTTGGACAGCATTTTTGATCCGCATATATGAATATGCGTGAGCATTTTATTCTTTTTAGCTGACGATATTGGCAGCACGACTACTGTTGGACTATACTTGTTTCCAACGTTATTCTGTACCACCAGACCGGTCTGATATGCCTTGCTCCGAGCCGATTATCGGATCGAGGTCGGCATAGAATACATCGCCTCGTTTAATCACCATTTTTATCATTCCTCACTTCCGGCATTTTAAAACCTTTCTTATTTTTTACGCAGCTTTGAAATGAGCAGAAAAGAACGTTGGTATCTTTTACATTCCAAACGCATCTGTAGCAAGGATGGCATTCAGGCAAAATGCAAACAACAGGCAGAATCTTGATCCCATAAAATCCACGCATATGATTTGAATTTTCTTTCATTTTCTTCACTCCAAATTTATGTAAAACTGCGATCTGCCAAACGCAAACCACAGTAATAACTCGTTTTGCCTTGTACAGTATTTATCCCCGATATCTACTGTACACGGAGTTTTGCAGGCGATCAACAGCTTACCGATCTCATGGAAATCTCATCCCACTATGATTCTCATAGTGCCGCCCTCATTGCTTGAGTCTGTGACTAGACGGAAGTATCATTATCCTCACACGTTTCATTGCTGTTCCGGATTTTGAATCTGCATATTTCTCGCTCGCTCTTTCGAGGTCATGGCGTATGGATTCTGCGGCTACCGAGATTTTATACCGACCGTGTGATTAACGTACCTGCAAAGTTGATATTCAATTTTCAAGTTACCATAAGAAACGATTCATTTCATAGTCCTCTGCTTTTACCGGCAACAAAATCACAGGCAATTATAAAGCCCTTCTATAAACATTTTGCAATCTGTTTTCTGTTCAACATCGTATTCTGTCATAAATTCCTTAAAATTTTCAAATGCATTTTCATATCCGCCTATCAGCGCCGAAAATGTATTTCATGCTTGTAAAACGACTCATTATTATCATCTATGTTCCACTGTGTTCTGTTGTAATGTGTGCGAACTTCATCGTTCACTTCAACTTCCACTACTTTTTTAGATATAGTATCATAAACACATACTGTGTTTTTCTTCATTTTTTCACCTCCGTTCGATTTGAAATCAAACGAAGGTTATGGATACTTTGCAGCTATACACAACCATTTACATTTAAATATCATCTATGTGTCCTTTCCTCATTTTCAGAAAAGAGGACACAAAAAATAAGGGTACAAATATACCCGTT
Organism: uncultured Ruminococcus sp.; assembly: GCA_905199285.1. Classification (GTDB taxonomy): domain Bacteria; phylum Bacillota; class Clostridia; order Oscillospirales; family Ruminococcaceae; genus Ruminococcus. The sequence continues at coordinate 129 of CAJKFZ010000127.1, read as the reverse complement.
TTAAGCAAAACGATCATATTTGTATCCTCATTTTCTTTTGATACTTTATTAAATTTTTGTATGGACCTAAAAATACTGCATTCGGATTTTAAAACTAAACGTAGTAAACAATTTATTATAATATATGAG
>CAJKFZ010000126.1 GCA_905199285.1 uncultured Ruminococcus sp. | reverse complement strand
GTATATACGCACTGATGCAGTAAAATAAAGAAGCTCCCCGCCAAAGGGAGCTTCAATGCTTTATGAACTAAGTTTAAGAACATTCCCCATGTCCTGCATCAAGAACAATAACAGGGATTTCATTCTCCTGTGAAAGCATAGAAACGGGAACAGCATCGCTTTTGGCCTTCTGACTGATTTTAGCGGCGGCGCTGAGTCCTATGACTGCACAGCCGAAGATAACTGCTCCGCCGATAATTTTACGTTTGATCTTATTCATTATAAAAAACTCCTTTTTGTTTATTTTGCGAACACGCCCTGTTATAGGATATGAAGCGTATTTTTTTAGTATGACTGAATTTGACGAAATGAGCAGATTTGTTAAAGTGAGTTGATGCGCCCTAAACGAAAACACCCTCGTTCTAACCAAGACGAGGGCGTTATCAATTGATTAAGATTTTATTGAGGAACTGAACAAGAAAGAACGATTTCGTTTACACCTTTTTCATAGCTGACCGGAGAAGTATCTGACCACATATTTACTCCGACTATAAACCATATTGAACCATATTCATTTTCCCAGGAATTTTCATTCAATATGCCAATATTATAAGATGATTCCAAACCTGTAGATTGGCCTCCATACCATTCGGTTAAATCTTCAAATATCTTATCATAGGCTTCAGTAAGCTCGCTTTTGGAGTATGGATAAACTGAATCATAATAATCGCCTGTTCTTCCAATATGATATCCGTAGCAAACCAATTTGTCATTATTTTCAAATTCAAAAAACATCTGAGTTTTGATATCTACACCAAAAACGTCCACTTTATCAATGGAATAGCCGTATTCAACGTTATTCTTGTAACCATAATTCCTGTGATCTTCAGTGTAAATATAGTTATCACCGAAAATTTCAAACACTTCTTCTTTTTTCATTCCGAGAGAAATGCCTGGAATTATTTCATGCGCCTTGTCTTCCTGTTCAGGTTTTGTTGAACCACATCCTGATAATAACATGCAAGAGCCGACTAATGCGAATATTCTTTTTGCAGTATTCATTTTCTTTTCTCGTAAAATTAATTGAGTGGGGACTAAATATGATATCATTTGATCTTAACGAGTTTAATATTTGACAGGGTAACGTTGTAATAGTCGTTTCCGCCGAGAGCGAAGGTTATTTCCGCATCGGAGCAATTCTTGTCTATAGTAAGTTCTTTCGAGTAATGGAATTTTTCAGAAGCGGCTTCAACATCATCAGAGAACAAAACGATGCTTTTATCTGAACGGCTTCTTATTTCGATAGGCATTATTCTTTCAACGGCAGAGGTGCAGTCGAATTCAAGACGATATTTTCCTCCCGATTTAAGAGATATTCCCGACAGAACAGCAGTTATGGCATCAGGCGATTCACCGCCGGTAACCATGTTTATCCAGAATGATTTATCGTAGCCGACATAATGAGCTGCATTTCCACCCTTATCGGGATCAATATCAAGGAGATATTCCGCATCGGTAGCAACATCAAGACCTATTTGGTCGGATTCCATTCCGAGAGCCTGACAGATCTTATCAGCAAGTACATATGCACTGTTCTGCTGAGTTATTTCTGAAGGATGCCAGTCTGAACCTATACCGTCGGCTTGATTCTGAACAGTTGCTCGATAGGCCATTATTCGTTCGTCGCCGGTTTCCGAGCTGTAATTCTGTGCTGCCTGTTCGACAAGAGGATAAATATCGTCGCCCATAGTTCCTAAAGTGCATATGATATAAGCTTCGGGATTTTTTTCACGAACCGTTTTGAGGAATTCTACATAACCCTCAATAAATTCTGCACCTTTGCCCTCAAAATCAGAGCCGATATAGCTTGAATCGTTTGTGCCGAGGTTTATAACTATAACATCATTGCTGCGTTTACTGAAATCCCATTCAGTCGAATAATCTTTAAGCTTGCTGACCAGAGAATAGCAATCGGGAATGAGAGAATCTGTATTTTTATCTCCGCTTGTATAACCCGAAATTATGCCGTGACCGCTGTAGCAGACCGCACTGTAATCAGCGTTGAGCTTTTTTGCTGTAAGATAAGCATAAGATTTCATGAAATTTTCAGTAGTAGTTTTGAATGATTCATAGCTTGATTTGCCCTCAACTCCGTAAGCGCAGGTTATAGAGTCTCCGATAAATTCGATAGAAAGCTCTTTTTCGGGTTCGGGGACGATCGGACGTGTAGCGGATGAGGTTACAGAGATGTTTTTGATTCCGACAGCGCCGTTCATAGCTTCTGAAAGGTGAATCACCTTAACCTTCGCTGTTTTCTGAATATCCGATTTAAAGACAGTGATAGTTTCTTCCGACTGACTTATAACATTATCAATAACTACTTCGCCGTCAAGTACGATAGCATATCGTGAACGATGATCGGCGTCGTTCTCAATGCTGCTGTCTCCGGCAAGAGTTATTTCCAGACAGGAGCCTGTAACAGTAAATTCTGCGGCAGAACCGCTTTGAACAAGCCATGTTGTATCATCTGAAATTAAATTTCTTCCCATTAGCTTTACATTGGAATCGCTTGCAGCATAGTTTTTTGTAACAACCTCTCCAGTTGAGGTATTTGCCATTTTTCTGAGCAGACAGATATCGAATGAATCAACAGTTCCATCACCGTTGACATCATCGGCTTCAACAGCCTTTTCTTTTCCAAGAACAGCATTGTTCAGATGTTTCAGAGCAGCAGGGGAATATTCATTTACAGCGTTGCTGATAAAGCTTCCAAGTATAAACGCAGATACGGAAGCTGCTGCTGAAACAGAGATAATTTTTTTAAAATTCACAGAATCCACTCCTTTATATAAGAAACTGTCCGCATGAAACATTCTTCACTTCTTTTCAGCAAATTTTTTTCGATTACTGCGTTAAAAAGCTCGCCATACAACAGTATGCTTGTTTCTATGTGGACAGGTTTTAACAATGTAACTTAATAATACCACATTATACAAATTATTTCAACAGAAAATTAAAAAAACTTCCGAAAAATCGGAAGTCTTTTTAAAATCATTACTGATTTGTCCCCTCAAAGAGTAAAATTATAATAAATCACTTATCATTTGTCTCATTATAACGAGATCAAATGAATCAAAAACGTTATCCTCGTAAAGATCACCGTTTTTCCAGTTGGTGAGATCGCCGTTTCCGAGAATATACCGCTGTGCCATAACAAGGTCGGCGATAGAGAAAACACCGTCGTCGTTCACGTCTCCACGGACAGAAACAGACTTTTCCGCAGGAACTATCCAGCCGCCGTCGTCAACGATAAGACAGAGCATTTTTATTGTGTCACCGTAATAAACATCTTCGCCGTAATCAAGAATGACATCACGGACGGAGCTATGCCATGAGGTATTATCTGTACAAGCTGCTGCAATAAGGAAAGGAGCAGTGAAGCAGAGATCGTTGTAATCCTCGATAGCGTTGCCGTTAAGATCGTAACCAGCCATAAGTTCCCATGGATCATTGCCGGATTTTTCAGAAGCAAAGGATGTTATGTTCTCAGCAAACTTTTTAGCTGTTTCATTTCCGTTTATGATATAATCCATACTGATTCGCCAAGGAGTTCGGCAGCTGTTGTATGAATAGCATCCGTCATATTCGCTTTCAAGGAAATTTGGCTGAGCAGCCGTGAATTTACCTGAAGAATCCCTGATAACGAAATCGGGAAGGAGTCCCTTGCCGTTTTCGGAAGTTATATCCTCGATAATTTTATAGGTGGTATCGTAAACTTTCATCCAGTTGCTGTCACCCGAAACTTCGGCAAAAACCGGGAAATACTGCACGATAAAATCAGAAGGACGAGTTGCGTGGTAGTATATTTCACGGCTGTCGCATTCTGAAACCCAGTCACCGAGAGTTATAGTCCAGAATTCGTGGTTGATGTCGTATTTCATAATATCGTCGATAACGGCTTTGGCTTCGCTGAGATAGTCGATGTCACCGGAGCTTCCCCAGACTGAATCCGCCATAAGCAGAGCGTAGGCAATATCCATATCACCGTCTGTTGCAGAATCGCAGAAACCTCCTGTCATAGCTCCGTCATTTGCTCCGTCGATAAGAGCTGTTCCGTTATCACACTGCTGCCATGACATAAGATTAGGACCGATATCGCTGGGGTGAGCCTTGAAATAACGGTACATTCCGTCAAAATATTCTTTAGCCTGAGCATCATGATCTGCCATACTTGCAAAAATAAGCATACCATAGCCGTGAGCTTCGGAAACTGTTACCGGAACAGAAGCATTACCGCCGTCATAGTGTTCTTCGCTGTAATAGACGTAATACTGAGTTTCATCCGTAACATATTTATCGTGAGTGAGATACTTTTCTTTCCATTGTTCGTAAAAACTGAGCGTATCTTCTGAAAGAGCTGACGTTTCATATGCATTTACGCATAACGGAGCAGATACAGCCAACGATGCTGCAAAGGAAACAGATACGATTGATGTTGTTATTCTTTTTGTGATCTTCATGAATACTACCTCCCTGAATATATTGTGTTAACTTTATTATAGCACATTATATTATATTTTTCTTCATTTATCTTCACTAAAACTTGCAGTATCTTATGATTTTGTGTTATAATTATTCATGAAAGGATGTGTAGTAAAATGAAAGATGAAAAGCCTTCGCTTCTGGAATATTTAAGCTTTCCGTTTGAAATAAGCGACAGCTATGGCGTTGATGAAGAGTTTCAGTCTCTTCATTGGCATCAGGAGTTCGAGATATGCTATATAAAAAACGGCAGCGGGAAATATCTCATAAACGGCACTGTTTATTCGTTTTCAAAGGGAGATATTTTTATGATAAGCAATAATGATATCCATTTATGTTATGATGAAAGCGATCTTATAATGCAGGTAGTTATGTTTTCGCAGGATATTATTCATAAGGATTCCGCTTTTGTGCTTGATTTTGAGAAGAGTTCGATTTTATTAAGCCGAAGCAGAAAGATAGATGCGCAAAATTGCTATAACAGCAAATTATCTTTTCTTCTTTCGCAGATGGAAGAGGAATATTATAGCGATCAGACAGGAGCAGAGCTGATGATAACATCTTTGCTGGTGCAGTTTATTGTACTTTCTGTTCGTGCCTTGTCTGATGAACTTGATACAATATCTTCTTTTCCGGTAAGTTCGGAAATCGTTTCTCTGATACGAAGTATTATTGGCGATATAGACAATAATTTCTCGGAAAGAACGGAACTTGCTTTTCTTGCGGAAAAATACAGTATAAGCGTTCCGTATCTTTGCAGCTGTTTCAAAAAGCTTACGGGAAACTCGCTTATCAATTTTCTGATTCAGCGGAGGCTTAATGAAGCCAAACGGCTTCTTATTTCGACTGATAAGAGCATTATTGATATATCAAATGAATGCGGTTTTCAGTCGCTTTCAAATTTTAATCATCTCTTTAAGAATTCAGTAGGCTGCCCGCCCAGTGTTTATAGAAAAAACAGAAAATACTCTTTTCAATAAAAATTTTTCACTTGAATGACTATAATGTATCAAATACGACAAAAATTGACGTAATGCTCTGAAATCCTTGAAATCAGCCATTTTTAGTAGTATAATGGTACAGGTTTATATATATGGATAGTGAAAGGAAAAGAAAATATGACGGAAAAAGTAAAAAAGCCAACCGAAGAAAAGCTTAAACCGAAGCTTTTTTCGGTCATGAAAAATTACTCTAAGGAACAGTTTATCAAGGATGTTGTTGCAGGTATTATTGTTGCAATAATCGCTCTGCCGCTTTCGATAGCTCTTGCGCTTGCTTCTGGAGTTCGTCCGGAGCAGGGACTGTATACCGCTATAGTCGCAGGATTTATCGTTGCGTTCCTCGGAGGAAGCAGAGTTCAGATAGCCGGACCTACCGCTGCTTTTGCAACTATTGTTGCCGGAATAGTCGCATCAGAAGGCATGGATGGTCTTATTATTTCGACCATTTTAGCCGGAATTATCATGGTTATAATGGGATTCTGCCGATTCGGTGCGCTGATAAAATACATACCCGGAACTATTACGACCGGATTTACTTTCGGTATCGCCGTGACCATCGTTGTCGGACAGGTAAAGGATTTCCTCGGACTTACTTTTAAGGAATCTCCTGTTGAAACAGTAGATAAGGTCGCTGAAATTTTCAGAAGAATAGACACATTCAACTATCAGGCGCTTATCATAGGAGCAATATCTCTTGCCGTTATGATACTATGGCCGAAAAAGCTTGAAAAGATTCCTGCGTCGCTTATTGCAGTAATTCTCTGCTCGGCTATAGTAAAATTTTCTGATATGAGCGTTAATACGATAGGTGATCTCTATACTATATCATCTGCGCCGCCGAAGTTCACAGTGCCGGAGGTTTCGTTTGAAAGAATCAGAAATCTCATTCCAAACGCTTTCACGATCGCAGTTCTTGCGGCAGTTGAATCGCTCCTTTCATGCGTTGTTGCGGACGGTATGATAGGCTCGAAGCACCGCTCTAATATGGAGCTTATCGCTCAGGGTGCAGCAAATATCGGTTCTGCTCTTTTCGGAGGAATCCCTGCTACCGGAGCAATTGCCCGTACCGCTGCCAATGTAAAAAACGGCGGAAGAACTCCTGTTGCCGGAATGGTGCATTCAGTTGTAGTGCTTGTTATTTTGCTTCTTCTCATGCCGTATGCGTCGCTTATACCGATGCCGACTATTGCAGCTATACTCTTTATCGTAGCTTATAATATGTGCGGCTGGAGAAATATCAGAAATACGGTGAAAACAGCTCCAAAGAGCGACATTGCGGTTCTTTTCATAACGCTTGTATTCACGGTTGTTTTCGACCTTGTTGTTGCTATCGGAGTCGGACTTGTTCTCGCTTCAATGCTCTTTATGAAAAGAATGGCTGACGTTACTGAGGCTCATGCTTGGGTTGACGTTGATGACGAGGATACTGATCCAGACCATATTCTGCTGAAAAAAATCCCTCAGAACACAAAGGTTTACGAGATAAACGGACCGATGTTCTTTGCGGCTAACGATAAGTTCAGATATATTCTTGACGATAAAAAAATTGATGTTCTTGTTATCAGAATGAGAAATGTTCCCGCAATTGACGCAACCGGAGTTGAATCGCTTATGAGAATAGTCAAGCGCTGCAACCGTCATAATGTGAAGGTCATTTTCTCTCATGTAAACGAACAGCCGATGCACGCTATGATGAAAGCCGGATTCGGCGAGCTTGTTGGAAATGAAAATTTCTGCGATCATATTGATACAGCTCTGATAAGAGCCGAAGAGATCGAAAAAGAACTTGCAGTAAAATGATTATCAGCCTCTCCGTTTTGGAGAGGTTTTTTCACAGCGGTGAATGTGCAAGAATGCACATCTGTTAATTTCAATAAAACCGCTTGTTCGAAACGCTTCGCTCTCTCGCTGGTTAGGGACAGCGTGGAATGATGGCTCTATTGTTACTGTTTGAAATAATTTAGAGTTTCAGACGTTACTGTTTTCCCCACGCTGTCATTGTGGGACTCTGTCCCACACCCTGCAAGGACGCTGTCCTTGACCTGCCAAAGGGAGAATCCGCCTAACAGGCGCCCGTCCCCTCTGTCGGTAAGCCGACATCCTTGCCCAACCCCTTTGTCGGCGTTACCGACATTTCCCCATACTATGGGAAATCACCCACACTGTGGAGAGTCACTCTTTGGAAACCCATTATTAATGTAATTGACGTTGCCTATTG
>CAJKFZ010000125.1 GCA_905199285.1 uncultured Ruminococcus sp. | reverse complement strand
ACCGTACTCTCGTTTGCGCTTGATTCATTTGAAAGAACGATGTATTTCAACCCGTTCAGATATGCCGTGATTTCGGCAGAAAATGCCACTACGGAAGAAAACGGAGTATGTCCGTTAAGGAATCCTGCATTGTTAAGATTTATAAGCGAACGGTCAAACTTTCGTGACGCCGTAATAAGAGCAGATTCATCAAGTCCGGCAGCTTCGACAGTCGCACTTATCGAGCAGCGCTTATTTATAGCATAGCAGCGGCAGTTCATTCCGGAATTCACAAGAGTTTCGATAGTAAGCGCAGAATCCTTTCCTCCTCCTATCGGAACAAGGCACCCCGCTTTTTTTCGGGACTCCGCCACAGCAGTGCTGACAAACTTTCCCTTTGGCACGATTTCCACAAAATTCTCTTTGTCCGCATTTATTCCGTTCACATAAAAGAATTCACCAAGTCCCGCAAACCAGAGTTTCTTCCACCACGATATCTGTTCACCGTCAAGCTCGCCGCATTCAACTATCATTTCAGGCGAACAGACCGCTTTCCAATAGCTTACCGCTTCTGCCATACCAAGTGAAAAAACAAGACGTTCAAAAGTCAGGTCTCCGGAAACGCTTACATTTTCAGGCTTTGGAAAACTCCAGCCCGGATTGAAATCCGCAAGACCGGGTATCGAGAATTTATAGCTTACGTCAACCTTATCGGCGGATTCGGTTATTTCGTAAGAACGAAATAAAAAAACGGGATATTCTCTTCTGAATTGTTCGTATTTACTCATTGTTTCCTCCGGAAAATAGCTTATTTACCCAGTCTCTTTTCATCCAAAAGCGTATAATAATGCGCTTTAAGAAGCTTAAAGGTCTCTTCAGATATATCATGCTCGATCTTGCAAGCGTCTTCAGTAGCTGTGTCGTGCTTTACTCCAAGCAGCATGAAAAACTCAGAGATGATTTTATGGCGGTCATAAATATTCTCGGCAACTTCTCTGCCTCTTTCAGTGAGAGTTATATGATTATCTCCATCGACGGCAACAAGCCCGTCATCTTTCATTTTTTTAAGGACGATAGAAACGGTAGGTCTTGAATAGCCGAGGTAAGAGCATATATCAATTGCATGAACGTCAGGCTGCTGCTGGGATAAAATCAGGATGGTTTCAAGGTAATTTTCAACTGCTTCGGTAATAGCCATTTTTCTTCTCCTTAATCATTTCTGTAATGCATACTCGCCGCTATCGCAAATATAGCAATAACGGTGAGTATAACAGAAAAGTTTTTATAATACATTATATTATATCATACTTTTATGAAAATTACAACATTTTTTCAAAGCTTTCCCATAAGTTTTAAAAAAATCGTTTCTCCCTATTGCAATTCTGACAATATTATGATATAATAACATTATCAGGGTGCTTATCACCTTTTAAATGAAAATTCAGGAGGAATCTAAATTATGTTAGTTTCAGCTACAGAAATGCTCCAGAAAGCAAGAGCAGGAAAATATGCAGTAGGTCAGTTCAACATCAACAACCTCGAATGGACAAAAGCTATTCTCCTCACAGCTCAGGAGCTTAACTCTCCTGTTATCCTCGGCGTTTCAGAGGGTGCAGGCAAGTATATGACAGGCTTTAAGACTGTTGCAGCTATGGTTAAGGCTATGGATGAGTCTCTCGGAATCACAGTTCCTGTTGCTCTTCATCTTGATCACGGTTCATATGAGGGATGCTATAAGTGCATCAAGGCTGGATTTACTTCTATTATGTTCGACGGTTCACACTTCCCGATCGACGAAAATGTTGCTAAGACTACTGAGCTTGTAAACGTTGCTCACGGACTCGGACTTTCTATCGAAGCAGAAGTAGGCGCTATCGGCGGTGAAGAAGACGGCGTTGTAGGCAAGGGCGAGTGCGCTGATCCTGCTGAATGCAAGCAGATTGCTGATCTCGGTGTTGATTTCCTCGCAGCAGGAATCGGAAACATCCACGGCGTATATCCTGACAACTGGGAAGGCCTCAGCTTTGAAACTCTTGAAGCTATCAACAAGACAGTTGGTGATATGCCTCTCGTTCTTCACGGCGGTACAGGTATTCCTGACGACATGATCGCAAAGGCAATCTCCCTCGGCGTGGCTAAGATCAACGTAAATACAGAGTGTCAGCTCGTATTCGCAGATGCTACAAGAGGCTACATTGAGGCTGGCAAGGATCAGCAGGGTAAGGGCTTTGATCCAAGAAAGCTTCTCGCTCCTGGTTTTGAAGCTATCAAGGCTAAGGTTAAAGAGAAGATGGAGCTTTTCGGTAGCGTAAACAAGGCTTAATTAGTTAACCTATAAAACTATAACGGCAGACGCATAATGTGTCCTGCCGTTATTTTTGATTGTATGAGGTGTAATAATGTTTCAAAAAATTATCGTAATCGGAAGTTCCGGTTCAGGGAAGAGCGTTTTTTCAAGAAAACTGAGAGATATTACCGGTCTGCCTCTTCATCATCTGGATTTGCTTTGGCATAAACCGGACAAAACAAATTATACTACCGAAGAATTTGATAAAAAACTTCAGGATATTTTATCCTCTGATAAATGGATAATAGACGGAAACTATCAGCGTACTCTTGAAACTCGTCTTGCAAGCTGCGATACGGTATTTCTCTTGGATTATCCGCTTAATGTCTGCCTTTCGGGAGCAGAATCAAGGATTGGAAGAAAACGAGACGATATGCCTTGGACAGAAACTGAATTTGATGAGGAATTCAGACAATGGATAATAGATTTTCCAAAAATTCAATTGCCTGCCATATATCAGCTATTAAAAAAGTATTCTGATAAAACGATAATTATCTTCAAATCAAGAAAAGAATCTGAATCATATTTAGAGCATATTCTTTAGAGCATATTCAAACAAAAATGAATTTATAATTCTTTTTCAAAATACACCATGTCTATAAGCTGTTTGCCGCATTCAAAAATCGGATGATCGTAATTATCGGTAAAGAAATTTTTTACTCTGTATGTTTCATTAAACCCACATTTTTCGTAAAACGGTATCGTCAAAGGACTATCGCCCGTTCCGACTTTCAAGGTTTTATATAATTTTCTATAATTCTCTTCAATAAATTCAATCAGCTTTTTCCCATATCCATTATGCTGATATTCCGGTTCAACAGCAATATTCTTTATTTCAAGAGTAAGATCTCCTTCATCAGCAATCACACAAACGGCTTTAACTCCATTGTCCATAAGCACATACATTGTGCCACGTTCAAGATAACGATCTATCATGTTTTCCTGTTCATCAGCTAATAAAAGCAAGCCGATGTATTTTTTCTTATCCCGTTTAACTTCAATAATTTCCATATATTTATCACCTGAATTATTTAAGAGCTGCCATGCATAAACACAGCAGCTCTTATTTTTTTACTGCACGGAATTGTTCGGATCAAGCGAAGCTATAAAACTAAGCTTAAACTTCTGTATCATAAGTGCATCCTCGTTGGTTACGCCACTTTTACCGTTATCATAAACGTCAGCGTTAAGCATTCCCTGAGCTGTAATATGACTTGAATCAGAACCATTTATACCATACTTATCAGGATTAGAATTAGCCTGCATTATCAAAACCGCATCTGACATATCAACTTGATTATCGCAGTTGGCATCACCCCAGACAATATCATCTTCCGTCGGAGCAATTGTTGTAACAGTGGTCGTTTCGTAAGTAGTTGACGATGTCGTGGTAGTTGTTGCATATGATGATGTTGACGTTGTAGTTGTGGTAGTAGTTGTCGTAGTCGTCATGGTTGTTGTAGATGGCGTCGTAGTGGTAGTGGTTGTTGTAGCTGTAGTAGTCGTCGTGGTTGTTGTCGTAGTCGTTGTAGTTGTGGTTGTTGTGGTTGTTGTCGTAGTTGTGGTAGTTGTAGTGGTTGTCGTCGTAGTCGTCGTAGTCGTTGTAGTAGTTGTTGTTGTGGTAGTCGTGGTTGTTTCTGGTTCAGCCGTTTTGTTTGTATAAACGGTTATAGAATCAATTTTATAATTGTTATTGCTCATCCACCAGAATCCGATTTTTAAATCGCCATACTTATAGTCGATCATTTCAGCACGGTCAGGATCAACGTTCCAAACTGCTGTTGCTTCGTTACTGTTGAAATATTCATTAAAATCGACCTGATGCCATTCATCGCCCGTCATTGTACCAAACGCACCGTTCCAAGTACCTATAGTACTGTTTGATGAAATCTTCACTTCAACTCTTGAAGCAGTTTCGCCATCGGGGATATTAAAATCAGACCACTTCCAGCCCGGCATATTATCGTCGAAATTACTGTTTGAAAGATTCGGGGTGATCACATACGTTCCCGCTTCAACCTTAACAGCAGAAGTTGTCGTTGTAGTATTTACGCTGCCGTTATTTGAAGTCGTAGTTGTAGTTGATATTGTCGGCTTTGTTCCGGTATATTCGGGATCGGATGTGTTGCCTTTTACTTCGGGAATCGTTGAAGGATCAACGGTTTCACCGGTTTTATATGCTGAATAAAGACCGGCTGCTGCCCCAACGAAAACCGAGTTATAATCAAGAGCAACTTCGTTTGCCTGATAATCGGATACAGAATCATTATACGCTCCGCTTGAATTTGTCGGACCGCCTACCAAAGCTCCGGTAAGGGTGTGACCATTGCTCGAATATGTCGTTTTTCCATTAAATTCATCATAAGTGCTGTAGCCGGAAGCTCCTCTGTGGTGAGGATATTTCGCCGAATTATCAGCGTATCCGACAACAAAACAGGTATCAGCCGGATTATCTCCGAGAAGATAGTTCATCTGTCCTTTTGCCCAGTTATTGTAGTTCACCTGAGCTGCCGGATACTTTGAAGCAACAAGCGCAGTTAGCTGTACACCTGAATTGTATCGTGCGCTGCCCCATTCCGATTCAAAATAGAAATTATCCGAATTAGTACCCTTAGATTCAAGAAGCTGAGTTACCTTTCTCCAGTCAGCAGTCGAACCCGTTATCTCGGCTTGAAGAACCGCTGCCCCGACGCTTACATTATCCCATGAGAATGTTGTGTAAACGCCATACTGGCAGTTCTGATTCATATAATTATTCAGAAATGACTTGTATTTATCATCCTTGGTCGCAAGATAAAGCCATCCTGCTGCCCATCCCTGTTCATCCTTATAATCGGACCATGCAGAATTATAATAAAAACCAGAAGGTCCGTCTGTTGCGCACTGATTATATTTGGTTGAAAACTCAAAAAGAGCCTTTGCATATTTCAGATCTTCAACATTGCCAAAATTAATATAATTCGCAGCAAGAGCAGCTGCATATTCAGCAGCGATATCACTCGCACCGCTTGAAGTGCTGTAAACCTGACGTGTTGAAGTCCCCTGAACCTCAGGCGCACACCATTCAGAATGATCTCCGTCGCCATTTCCTATCTGGTAAACGAAATTTGTAACCGTATCGCCATTAAGAGTTGTACTGTCCTTAAAGTACTTCGCAAAATAATCCGTAATGGTTCTGAGGTGCGTGGTCTGACCGGTAGAATCGAAAGCATCGCCGAACTCGTAATAGCTCCAGCCAAGCGTTGAAGCTGAGAAGCCTGCCGGAAGTCCGAATTTAACATGATCTCCCGCATCGTGAAAGCCTCCGATAACAGCATCGGATGTGTGACAGTCATCACGCCATTTAAGACGAGTTGTCTCACCGACTTCTGTTCCGCACATATTTGCATCATAAAAATAAAGTGAATACTGAAGCAGCTTAGCATAATTATCAGGTTCTTTTGCTGCGGCATCTACTGTTGTTACCGGAGTTGAAACTGCCGAGCTTATTGCCATAACAGCTGCTGAATAAAAAGCTGCAAACTTTCTTAAAAATTTATTATGTTTCATAAAATATCCCTCGCTTGACATAAACATATAAACCCTGTTTCCTTTAAGGAAAAAACTCCCAAATCTGATTCTGATTATAGCACACTTTATATCAAGCTTTGTTAACAATTTATGTACAAAATGACAATGCAAATAATTTCAGCATTAACGCCAAAAAGCAATCTACCAATTGTGTAATTTGAACATACATTTTATTCTGCACAAATAACAATTTAAGTCCTATCAATGAATATATTAAATAATATTTTATAAATATCACCAAATTACAACAACAGCAATGTATTTAATTACTAATAAGCTGTTTTATTAGTTAAATACGTCAAGCTCCAGAACATATTCAAAACGTACTATCTGCGCCTTGTTATACTTATAGTATAACAAGGCGTTATCCAGTGTACATAATATTCATATCAACGTCACCGTAAATACCAGAAATTCTTCCGCAGTTGCTTTGCTGCCAGATATAAAAATCACCCTCATAGTCAGTTTCGTCAACATAGTGAGCCAGCCATATAGGAGAAGAATTCTTGATATCGCTGCTCCAGAAATTATTAAGGAAATTTTTGCTGCTGTAAAGCATCGTTTCATAACCAAAAGTACTCATCTCGTCGGAAAAAGCAAGATAAAGTTCGTTCAGATCACGGATGTTCATGCCGTATTTCTGAAAATTCGTAAACTCCTCCCAGTCGAAAGCAACAGGCAGATCGGTCGGTTCTCCACCAAGCGTTTCGGCGATCCATCGAGCGTGTTCACGAATAGTTTCGACAGAATTATCAGTCGTATAAAAGTAAACACCGATATCAAGTCCAGCATCTCTTGCTCCCTGAATATTGTCATAAAAACGGTCGTCCATAACGATATCATCATAGTAATACCCGATGCGTATCATAACAAAGCTGCATCCAGCTTCCTTTATTGCATTGAAGTCAATATCCCCCTGCCATGTTGAAACATCAATGCCGAACCGTCTTCCCTCTCCTGCATAATCTGACATGAAATCTCCGAAGTCGATTCTTTCATTTGTATCGGGAGGATTCGGCAATTCATCAACAACATAAATACACATATCCCAACTGGTCTGATTTCCCGAAGAATCGGTAACAGTTGCCGTTATCGGATAATCGCCTGCCGTATCGGGATCAACTCCGCCTTCATAAGTGAGAACGGGACTGCGGTCATAATTATCGGCAAACCCGACATAATCATTAAGGTCAAACGCTGTTCCGGTCTTGTGATAAGGATTCCAGCCGGTATTCAGAATCAACGGCATTTCAGTATCCTCAACCACATATCTCATTTTTTTCTCAAAAACAGCGCCGTCCTGCAAGTACGAAACAGAAATTTCAAACTCCCCTGTCTGAGAAGTGTCAAGCAAGTCATTACCGTTTACTATCTCTGCTTCCGATTCTATTATAAAATCTGCAACAGTTATCGCATCGTAAACTTCAACACTCTCCAGAGCAGTTATAACAGGCTCTGGCTTTTTTTCAGCATCAGAAGGAACTTCTTCGCTTGATTTCTCTTCCGTATTTGCCGTGGACGAAGATACCGATTCTGAAAAAAGCTCGGCTGACGTTTTTTCACTGGCAAGTTCCGCCTTTAATTCAGGACTTGTTCTTGAAACGTTTTTACCGCAGCCTGCCGTCATAAGCATACAAACCGCAGCAGAAACTGACATCATTCTTGTTTTTTTCATATAAACTCCTTTTTAAATTGATATTCACAGTATAACATATTCTCTTCATAAGGACAATATATACATGATATTTTATACAGGACAACAATATTTAATTTTCGTTATGTTTATCAAGCGAATGTTGCCTCTTTGATTTTCTGCTGAAAGGATGCATTTCCGTCTGGTCACTCTGCCCTAATCACTCCT
>CAJKFZ010000124.1 GCA_905199285.1 uncultured Ruminococcus sp. | reverse complement strand
AAAACACTATACAAAATTATTATATCACATAAATTAACCACAGTCAATATAAATAGGCTACACATAAGTAAATAATCCGAAGTACAATCATACTAAAGGAGGTGTTAGACAAATGAACTATATTGGTGAACGAATAGCATATACCAGAAAATTACATGGTTTTACTCAAGAAAAGTTAGCAGAATTATCCGATATTTCAATACAATTTCTTTCGGATATTGAAAACAACAAAAAAAATATGACTGTGACAACATTAAAACATATAGCTGAAAGTCTCAATGTTACCACGGATTACATTATTTATGGCATAGAAACGGAAAATAGAAACTGTATAATTGACACTGCTCTTGATATTTTCTCAGATGCAGAGAAAAAGAAAATCAAAAGTATACTCGAGATTTTCATAAGCACTATCCTCCAATAATTCATTGACATTGTTAAGATAATATGATATAATTATATTATCTTAATTATTGGAGGTTTACAACATGAAAAAATTACTCGCATTTCTTATCGCATTCGCTTCAGCAGCTACGCTTTTTGTCGGCTGCGGCAAAACAGACGATTCTGACGATAAGGAAAAATCCTCCGATTCTTCGGGCTATGAGGAAGCGGTTCAGGATATGGTCGATGCTATCAACGATAAAGATGTGAATAAAATCATGACATTATCCATGCCCGATGATGCCGCCGGATTTGTTGTTGATATGCTCGAAATTACCGGAAACGATATGAGCGAGGTTTTGAGTGAAGAATTCGGCAAAGTCAAGCTCATCAACGTTGAAAAAACCGGAGATGTCGATGAAGAAACTCTTATGATGCTTGAAAAAGTCTTTTCCATATTAATTGACGTCGAAGAATATATGGACGAAAATGACCTCAGCTTTGAAGATTTAATGGCACTTGACGAAAGCGATCTTGAAGATACTCCCTTTGCATATCTGGAGGATATCGAATCCGAAGAGGATCTCAAAAAAGTCGAATCAAGATTCACTATAACGGATTGCTGTCTTGCTGAAATTACGCTTGAGGATGAGGACGGCGAACAGGAATCTATGGAAATTCCGCTTTATAAAGTTAAGGGCGAGGGCTGGAACACTGATCTGATAATGTATCCTGCTATGATAGGATATGTCAAGAAATCGAAGCAGGCTTCTCTTAACTCATCCGCAAATTCATTATGCAAGGCAACTATGACAGCTCTTACAGAGATGGACGAAGAAGGCTGCGATATAAACGGAACTTTTATTATCAGCTCTGATGAAAGTCTGAATTATAATGTAAGCAGAGATTTTGACGTTGATATGTTTAAGGAAAAAGCAGAAGATTATTTCAATGATATCACTAAGATAGATTATTTCGTTGTTATAAGCGAGGGAAGCTGCGTATATTCGGCTTGCATTCAGAAGGAAAATGCCGAGTATATCGGAACATACCCCATTCAGCAGCGTCCCAGCCACTTTGAGTATAAGTCTTATCTTGAAACAGAATCCATGGACGGCTCGGAATATACTCTCGAGGAACTTTACGATATGGCTGTCGATGCGATCGACAACATGGATTATGAGGACTTAGAATAAAAAATTAACGGCAGTCTTTTGACTGCCGCTTTTTTGCTGTTTTAACAAAAATTTATTGACATCCGGATATAATTGTGCTACAATAGACTTATAATTACCGTTCTTATGGGATAAGAACGTATTTTATTAAGGAGTGAAATTATATGACTTTATTCAAAAAGACATTGGCAGGTCTTTTTGCTCTTTGCATCGGAACTGTAAGCATCCCTGTTTCAGATTCCTTTACAAACTCTAAGATCGCCGTATCAGCCGCTGAAGATATCTCGTCAAAAATGGAATGGGATACTATGAAAATCGGCGGAGGAGGTTTCGTTTCAGGTATCGTTACCGGTCAGAAAGAAATGTATCTCCGTACAGATGTTGGCGGTGCGTACAAATATGATTATACAAAGAAAAAATGGGTTCAGCTTTTTGCTTCTCTGAATGAAGAAGAAAGAGGTTACCTGAGCGTAAAGGGTATGGCAATTGATCCGAACGACGACAATATCGTTTACTTTCTCTGCGGATGCGCTTACTTCTCAGGTGCAGGAACAGTCATTTATAAAACCACGGACGGCGGCAAAACTTTCACTAAGTCCGATGTTACAGACCTTATTCAGGTACACGGCAACGGTGACGGACGTGAATGCTGTGAACCTATCGCTATAGATCCTGATGACCCGGATACCATCTATGCAGGCGGCGACGTTACTGCCGGTTCATCTGCGCTTATCAAGTCTACAGACGGCGGTAAAACATGGAATCCCGTAAAGGGCTATGACGATCTCGGACTTTTTAACGTATCTCTTAAATATCCTATGTGGACCGAGCATATGGTAAGAGGTACTGAATCCAAAGAATACAATCAGCAGAACGGTATCGCTACTATCCTGGTTGAGGGCGGTAAAGTCTATGTAGGAACATCTGTAACAGGTCAGGCAAATATCCATGTTGCTGATGTTAAGGACGATAAATTTACCGAGCTTTCAGCAGATCTTCCAAACGCTAACTATCCGGTTTCAATAACAAGCGACAAAAACGGAAATCTTTTCTTCACATATATTGCCGGTCTTGCATTTTCCGGTGCGGCAGGCGGAGCTTACAAATATAACGTTGAAAGCAGCAAGGTTTCAAAGCTTTCCGTTACAGATAATGCCGTTGGCATGATAACTGTTGATAAAAATGACCCTAATAAAATGGTAGCAAGAACCTGTGGTCTGTGGTCTGATCAGTGGTATGAAAAAGAATGGATCGAAAAAGACCCTAACGATCCGAATTCAACAGGAAGTATTGCATGGGGCGATCATTTCTTCCGTTCAACTGACGGAGGCGAAACATGGCAGGATATTACTCCCGGTCAGGGCGAAACTATTTACGACGCAAACGGTTCACATAAGGAATTTGTTTCACTTCCTATGGACACAAACGGCTACGACTGGGTTTACTGCAAGGCTTGTCACTGGGGAAGCGGTATTCTCATAGATCCAAGAGATCCGGACAGAATCCTTATGACTTCCGGTAACGGTGTTTTCGCCTGCGATAACGTCTGGGAAAAAGAGGGGATTCAGTTCTATTTCCAGCCGGACGGCGTAGAGGAAGTTGTTGCTCTTGATATGGTAAGCGTTCCCGGTGGAGCTGCTTACTCGGCAATCGGCGACTACGACGGCTTTATTCACGAAAACGATACCGACGTACCTCAGCAGTATAAGCCGAATATTGGCTCAACAAGCGCAATTGCATATTGCCCTCAGAATCCCGATGTTATGGTCAGAGTTTCCGAACACGGCAGCGACAACGGAAACGGTTATTATTCTACCGATGCCGGTAAAACATGGACGAAAATGGAGATCTCCTCAGGCGGTAAAGTTGCTATTACTCAGCTTGACGACGATACCTACAGAGTTATAAAAGCAAGCGGCGATAACTCCGCTATAAGCTATACAGATGATTTCGGCGCAACATGGAAAAACTCATCAGGTCTTAACGGTTCAAGAACAACGTATCCGCTTGTTGACCCGAATAATCCGGCTATCGTTTACGGCTCAGGCATCAAGCACAACGATTACTGGGCATCTGATCCCAATAAAAAAGAACCTACCCTTGACGAATCACACTATTCATTCTACATCAGTACAGACTACGGCGCAACCTTCAAGGAAACTGTTGTAAGCAAATACGACCAGTGCGACCATACGGGCGATCTTGCTTATATTACCGATGATACGCTCGCTATGGCAGTCGGCTGGCACGGTATGTATATAATTACAGACGGCGGAAGCAAAATTGAAAAATCAGACGTATTCTATGCCAAGACTGTCGGATACGGCAAACCTGAAAAAGACGGCGGCGTAAATACACTGTTCATTTACGGTAAACCGGCTGAAACCGATACCGAAGGTATTTACCGTTCAACAGACGGCGGCAAAACATGGGCTTGCATCAATACAGACCACCTTTATGGCGGAACAGGCAACGGAAACTTCCTCGTCGGCGATATGAACGAGTTCGGTAAAGTTTATATGTCTACTGTCGGATGCGGTATCGTTGTCGGCAGACTCTCTACAGGTCAGCCGGATAATCCTGACGATAAAACCGTCTGGGGAGACGCAAACTGCGATGGAAAGGTAGATATGTCAGACGCTGTTCTTGTTATGCAGTCGCTTTCCAATCCTGATAAGTATGGTCTTAAGGGTTCTGATCCTACTCACATTACAGAGAAGGGACAGCTCAACGCTGACGTTTATGAAAACGGCACAAGCGGCATCACCAATGAAGACGCACTTCAGATTCAGAAATTTAAGCTGGAACTTATCGATTCACTTGATCCAAAAAGCGCTAAGTAAATCACAATAACAAAAAGGGAGCTGTATAATACAGCTCCCTTAATTAATTAAAAGGCAGTAACAACTATTTCCGAAGCATCCTTTTTTCGTATTGCAATAACGGCTCCGCATATAAGATATGCCGCAGGATCACCTCCGGAACTTATATGAAGACATTCAACTTCTGAGCCATATGTCATACCAAGGTCCATAAGGCGGCTTCGCATTTTTCCGTCTATATTCAGTTCCTTGATGCGGCAGCTCTCTCCTTCTTTAAGAGAGCTGAGTTTTTTTATGTTCATGATAAAAGCCCTCCTTTATAATAATATGCCTGCTCCGAAAATAATGTGAATTGCTCTAATGCGGAAATTTATCGTGATAAACGCTTATTTCAGTAAAAATACCTCTTTTGCTTCCCTTTATGCTAACGGCAGAAATGCGTTCTGAATCAACTCCGCTGAAAGTTATCAGATCGGAAAGATCTTCGCCGTTATATCCGCTGTAGCAGCAAAAAAGCCTGCGCTTTTCTCTTGAATCAAATTTATTATGATAAAAAAGAGCATTTTCGGGATCGTTAAGAAAATCCTTATCCATTTCAAAATATTTATGACGGATAATATTTGACGATACAGCTTCTGCGTCGGTATATTCATACTGACCGTAATCTCCATCAATATTCGACATATGAAGATGACTAAGAAGACGCTTCTGAGTTAATGCAGAACCGGTTGAGATCAGCTCTGAGCCATGATAATCAAAGCTTGCCGGTTCGCTTACAGGAGTTATTCTCACGCAGTTCGTACCTCTTATAAATGGATACCGTCCGCTGAATCTGTAAGAAAGATTGACAATACCGTCCCACATTGTAGAATTTTTCCCGACATAAATATAATTGCTTTCATCAGAATTATCCTCATGAGTGATATTGGGCAGGGTATAAAAACTGTTCATGAGCTTATTTATAGAAATTCCGATTTTCAATCCGGGTTCGATCTGATTCTGACAAAGCAGCGATGTGAAGCCTCTTGAAACGACAGAAGAAATTTTGCTGCCGCCTGAATTAATTGTTTCGATCGTGTCAATAAGCCCATGATGAATAAGCTTATTGTCAACATAAAGCTTGATTTCCGTTACATTTAAAAATGAAGCCGAAGAACTTATAAACCTTATACTGAGCAGTGTATACGGAAGATAAGCCTCTTTCCGGAAACTGAAATACAAAATATCGTTTTCTCTGTTCTCCGTTCCGTCGGCATTTTTCATAAGAATATATGCATTCATTTTTTAATCTCCTTTTATGGAAACAGCTTCCGCACTAACGAGCGTTATAGATGCATTTATAAAATCCTCGCCCTTATCCTCTGCGTTAAAGGACTGTATACGGCATTTTTTAAAAACAAGTCCACGATAATCAATATTAAAAGTCGCCTGAGTTCTGAGCATATTATTTGCCGTCTGAACAAACAAAATCGGAGATTCTTCATTGCATATCCGTCCACTGAACGTGATCTTCAGCGAATGAGGACAGCTGTTTGTTATTGCAGGATTTCCCGTTACCGTTGCTTCTTCTAAAAAACTCTTAACGGCAGACGCTTTAAATTCCTCGCACCATACGGTTAAAACTCCTATATTTACAGGAATAGCTTCACGAGAAGAAAGCTTTGTAATACAGCTCATTCCGGACTCCTTTCAGTTTTAAGCATTCCAGCCGCCGGAATTTTAGCCGTGAGAACAAGTCTGTTTATATTTGAATCAAACTTGATCGATATTCCGCTTAAATAGCAGTTCATGGACGAAAATTCATTTATTGCCGGAACAGCTTTCTTATCGTAATATTCATAAAGCTGAGCTATTGAATAATTTTCGGGAGCAGTAATTTTTATTGATATTTCCGCCTTAAACGGTGTAAAAACCGTAAAAAGCGAATATATCGGAGCTGTGCTTTCAAAGGATTCAACCTCGATAACAGTAAAGATCCCCTTATCCTTATTTGAAACCGGAACAGCGTCAAAAGCGTTATAAACCGGAGCAATTCCTCCGTTTATAAGCTTTTCAGTGATATTTTCAATTATATCCTTTATCATATTCAAACCTCCCCTTTTGCGGAAAAACCAATAAATGTAAAGCTCTGCGGACGAATAAGATCGCTGCAAAGCCCGATGTAATCATGCAGAAGCCTTTCTGAACAGGCAAGAAACGAATTATCGCTCTCTTTAAGCATTTTTCCGGAATACGTCACACGAGTTCGGTCACGGGCGGAATTTATCTGCTGTAAGCGATGATTAGCAATAGCCGCACTCAGAAAATCAAGACGTATATCGCTTGTATCTACATCCGGCAGCAGCATTCTTTCAGTTTCCGAGACTGCAAGATTAATAAACGGAGCATATTTGTCACAGTCGTCCTCACCTGAAAAAAGAGTGAAAAGCGATTTTACAGATTCAATATTCAAAATTTTCTCCTCCTTATCTAAGCGAATATTCAGCGTTTGAATCGCCTGTTTTTGTTTCCGGCGAAAGCTGTAATTCAATACCTCCCCTGCTGCGCTGTTTTTCCAGCGACTTTTTTAAAGCGATAAGCTGATTTGTACTCATTCCGCATGAAGTTAATGCAACAGTATCTGCCGCAGTCTTTCCGCCCGTAAAATAAGCGAGTTTTCTTATATCACGGCGCAGTTCATCGTCGGCATCTGATATAACGGCTTCAACCGGAGCAGATTCCACTCCTGCCGAAGAGAAATGCTTAGTAACGCCTGCATTAACCTGCGCAGGAACAGCGACGAAGCTCCATTCATAAGCGTCTGTTATGTCATCAAGAATCGTGTGACATATTTTTCCGCCGTAATTTTTTCCTTTTACATGACTGCATGAGCTTAACGACTTATCGCATCCGCATACAGAACAAATACGCTTAGCCGCAGAACACGAAACACTCACCTCTTTTTTGATACCGCCGTCGATCTCAGCAATAAGATTGCGGTTTTCGTCAGTTTTAACCATATATGCGCTCGCCTTAACATATTTATAAGCCGCATTATACTTTGTCACACGGCTTTCATCGGTAATCAGCTCTGTATCGAAAATTCTTGCAGTCTGATTAGAAGCGCTTGCATTGTGATCTGAAATACCTGTTTTACCTATAAATTTTTCACAAATCTCCTCAAGAGCCGTATCTGAAAAACGCTCGCCGTCACGATCTATCTCGTTATCGCAGAGAATGACCGAAAATACATAAACTTCATCTTCGGTTAACGGACGGCGTGTAAATTTATTTATCTTTTCAAGAATATCCGGATTCATAACAATTTTCTCCTTTCATTATAAAGCTTCTATCTTACTTTGTTTATATAATGTCTGCGTTTTTTCCTCTATCCCCATGCCAAAAGTTCATCATTCTTCGGATATCACTTTAATTATTTTAAATACCCCTTTATGG
>CAJKFZ010000123.1 GCA_905199285.1 uncultured Ruminococcus sp. | reverse complement strand
GTGGCTGTTTCTTTTTTGCGGGGTAAAATAAAACGATAGCAAGTAATCGTTTTATGATTGAAATCAGCAAGTCGGGACACTTCAATCAATCAGATTGCTGTGCATGTAAACAGTACAGACAATATCTACACCGTGGATTTTGCAGAAATCACGAAGAAACTGAATTATATCTGGCAGTCGCTGAGATTTCTCCGATCATAGATAATGAAATTAAAGCACTAACCAATATTCCTCAAGGTAAAAATCGCTGTCAGGAATAACCCCGACAGCAATGATAGTCGATATGTGATTTTGCACTGGACTTGTTTTTGAAATTGATGCGGAGAAATGTTACGCCAATTTCACAACCAGTGTCGCACAAAAGCAACCGTCGTGAATATGTGCATAGACCTCACCGCCCATAAGCGACATCAGCCTTTTACAGATAAAAAGCCCCAGACCATTTCCCTGCACCTTGTCAGCATTATTACCCCGACGAAAGCTCTCGAATATCTGCGGCAGCTCTTTTGTTTCCAGCGTGCAGCCTGTGTTTGATACCGTGATAAGTTCACAGCCGTCCATTTTATCAAAACTCAGTTCGATGTGTTTTCCGTCACCGTATTTCATCGCATTTTCAATCAGGTTTTGCAGACACTCAGCCAATCGGTCAGGGTCGCAGGAAAGAATGCAGTCATCGTATTTCTGTATGATAAATTCCGTCCCTGACATAGCGAGCTGGGGAGTGTATCTTGCACTTATTCTTGTGACGATACGACTAAGAAATTCCTCGCCCATAACGACTTCAAAGCTTATGAAGTCCTCGCTTGCCGCCTTGGTAATCTCGCTCACAAAATCTTCAATTTCATCGGCACGAGCGTTGATACTCTTGGCAGCGTTGCGGCGTTTTTCTTCGTCCTTGTATAAGCCTTTCGCAAGTGCTTTTGCATTCAGCTTAATTGCCGACAAAGGCGTTTTGATATCATGAGAAAGCGAAAGCAGAAGCAGCTTTTTGTCCCTCTGCATGGTGATCTCTTTCTTACGGCTGTCCTCAATGCTCTCACGCAGAAGATTGATACCCCATGTAAACCTGCCTAAAAATCTGCTCTTCTCTTCGGGTATCGGCACGGCAAGATTGCCCCTTGCAAGCTCCTGCGGAACATCATTCAGTCTGCCGAACGGTGCGATGATATACTTGTAAATATATAAAAGCAATCCGACCATCATCAAAAGAATAGCACATAAAACACAGTTAATCATGAGTATTCCGTGCCGCTTACCGTCTATCGTGTATTCCACACGGTAGAGCGTATCGTTTACCTCGATGATAAGATAGTGTTCGTCAGAGGAATACAGCTCGCCGTAATCAGCCGTGAACACTCCCGTGATATGCGGATATTTTTCAATGTTATAGCTGCCTGTTTCTGTTATTTCATCAGCAAGGCGTTTTGCTTCAATACGGTAAATGCCATCAGCCATTATTTCTTGCCTTGCCAGAGCAAAATTCAGCATTGTTGTCAGCAAAATAAACATCATTACCACTGCGACACATAGTCTTCTGAACGCTCTCATACGAACTTATACCCCACGCCCCAGACGGTCAGCAAACGCTTTGCATTTTTCGGATCATCGCCCAGCTTCTGCCGCAGACGGTTGATATGCACATGTAGTGTTTGCAGCTCTGATTCGCTGTCGCTGCCCCAGACCGTGCTGAACAGATACTCTTTTTTCAGCGCCTTGCCATGATTCTTTATCAGAAGCGTCAACAGGTCAAATTCCTTTGCAGGCAGTTCCACGGGCTTTTCGTCGATGATCGCCGTTTTATCCGCAAGATTGAGCGTCACACCGTCCGCGGACAATATATCACGCTGATACCGCCGTTTGAATATACCCTTGATCTTAGCAATAAGAATATCAATGTCATAGGGCTTTTCAATATAATCATCTGCACCGAGGTCAAAGCCGTTCAGCTTGTCTTCCTTGCACGTCCTTGAACTAACGATCAGTATGGGAGTATCTGCGTTTTCCCGGAGTTTGGAGCAGACCGCAAAGCCGTTCACATCGGGAAGATTGATGTCAAGCACCACAAGCCTTGCTCCATATCTTTCAAAAAGCTGTACAGCACGCTCCCCACTGTCCACGCTTGACACGGTATAACCTTCCTCACGCAGAAAATCGGTCAACAAGGCTGCCAGTTCTTTATCGTCTTCCACTATCAGAATATCGGTCATAAGATCACCACCTGTTATTATTGTAGCACATTATCTCGAATATAGCAAGAGCATCACCGCAAAAAGCGGTGCTGTTTTACATTACCAACCTTGCTCCATAAGCCAGTTGTTCAGCTCTCTTTCGCGGTCACGAAGCTCCTTGTCACCGCTGTCAAAATGTCCTATTTCTTTTTCGCCGACGATACCGCCGTCCACGATGTACAGCACCCTGCTGCACTTGGCGGCAACCTTTGGGTCGTGGGTCACGCACATAATTGTAGTACCGTCACGGTTAAGTGAAAGCAGCTCGTTCATTACTTCATCAGAGCTTGAACGGTTGAGCGCACCTGTTGGCTCATCGGCAAAGATCATCTTCGGAGAATTTATCATGCTCCGACAAATACAAGCCCTCTGAAGCTGTCCGCCCGAAACCTCGTTAATATCATTGTCGCCAACATCATCAATACCGAGTCTGCGCATGAGCGAATGCCCACGCTCCTCGGTCTGCCTGCGGCTCGACCTATTCTTTTTCGACTTTACCGCAGGAAAAATTATATTATCAAGCACCGAAAGATTTTTCATCATGTACATCTGCTGAAAAATAAAACCCATTTCATCGAGTCTGAGCCTTGCAAGCTCTTTGTCACCGAGCTTTGCCGTTTCCTTGCCGTTAAAAATAACTTCTCCTGCCGTTACTCTGTCCATACCCGAAACGCAGTAGAGCAGTGTGCTCTTACCAGAGCCTGAGGGTCCCATGACCGCTACCATTTCACCCTCGCTGATCGTCAGGTCGATGTTTTTCAGTACGTTGTTCTGGTGCTTGTTCACGATGTATGTTTTGCAAAGTCCCTTTGTCTGTAAAACCGTATTCATTGTAAAATCCTCCTTATTCGATAGAAGCCGTATCGCTTGCCTTGATAGTTTTTGTGTAAAGCGCGGTCAGATACGAGCCTATAACAGTAACGCCTATGAGAATTGCCGGGCAGATTACAAATATTTCTATCAGGTCAAAATCGCATTTCAAGCCTGATACATCACCGACCATGTTACCTACCCAATTCATCATTACATTGCTGATTGGCATAAGCACTGCCGAAGAAACGATACAGGCAATAAGCGATACGATTACAAATCGCAGTGCATGCTGTGCAACAATGCTGCTGTTAGGAATCCCCACCGCTTTCATAAGTGCAATCTCGCTCTTTTCCTTTGCAATGAAGCTGCGCTCCATAAGAATGACAATCATTGCCGTAACAATGACGGTAAGTATCATCATAATTTTCTTGATAGCGTTCAGCGTGTCGGACATTCCCGTAAAATTATTGATGAAGTCCGAGGTCGAATACACCTTGTCGGTTTCGAGCAAGTCTTTGAGCTTTTCAATGTTTTGGTTTATCTGCTCCTTGTCGGGACTACCGTCAAAGTGTATCTGTACACCCATCACGTTGCTTGCCGCCAGATGTCCGAGGTCAAAATCTTTATATAGAAAAGCGGCATTATCGGCGTTGACGAACGTAGAAAATGTTCCTGTGATAATAAACTCATACTCTTTCTCATTGATTACTGCCGTTACTCTGTCGCCGATTTCTGCACCCAGGTTATCGAGGGTACTTACCGTTACGGCGATCTCGTCCGTCTTCTGTGGAGCGCTGCCTTTGTCTACAGAAAGAGTATCATTTGTTTCGCCTTTCATGACGCGGAAATTAATCTTTGCTGTTTTGTCTTCGTGTGATGTTTCAAGCTGTGCGCCTATCGTCATTGTGCATTTACCCGGCATTTCGTTATCGGCAAGGAGTTTTTCGGTAGCTGCGATGATCTGCTTATGCGCACTCTGATCTACCACGACCTCTCCCATTATTTCAGTATCTATGATATGTGCTTCACTTGAGGGTACATCGAAGAAGCGCAGTATCTTTTCACTTTTGAGTGTTAACGCAAAATTTGACATGATCGTCATCAGCAGTAAACAGAGCGTAAACACAACTGTTATAATAGAAAACTGCTTTGGTGAGCTTAGCACATCATTGACCGAGAGAAATGCGGTTGACGGCAGCTTTGAGCGCGCTAAGCGCAAAAGACTACTTTTTCGGAAGCGCTCGCCAGTCTGACCGTTTCTTACTGCGTCGATCGGTGAGAGTTTGTTTACTCTGCGTGTGCAGCTATAGCAGAACAGCAGGATAATGATAACTACCGCCGCAGAGCTTAAAATCCCCATAAGAGTGCCGCTCTCGCTGCTGAGAACCATATTTCCCGATACGGTTTTCATCATCATATCCCCGAGAGGAACAGAACAGAAATATCCTATCAGCGTACCGACCACGGCAATGGCAAGATACTTGACGATATACAATCTTCTGATACTGCCGTTGGCGATACCGACTGCTTTCATCACACCGATCTCACGGAATTCCTCACTGATTGTAAAACCTATCGTGAAACGCAGCACCACAAAGGCTGTAAACATCAGCACGACGCTGATTATCATTAAGATATAAGCCGAAAGCATATCATAGAGATAAATACTCTTACTTTCTTCCCGTGTGTTGACAAATACACGGTCATAGTTCTTTGCAAGTTCCCTTATTTCATCAACATCTGATGTATTTATATAAAGCTGCTTGTAATTCAGGATATGAGTGGCTTCGTCCTTGTCAAGATAGTCATAGTCAGCAGAGTTTATGATACAATATGGAGAAGCAGTGTTTCCCGAATCGAAGAGTGCACCCTTGAACTGCCCCATAAATCTCAGCGTAAGATGGCTGTCACCGATATCAATCTCCACCTCGTCGCCCTCTTTTATATCAATGTCCTGTAAAAAAGGAGCGCTGGCATAAAAGCAGCCCTTGTCCACGTTTTCAATAATGTTATTGTTCTCATCGAAATAGTTGACAGCCATTTCACTATCAGAAATCAATTGGACAGTGTTAGTGAAATTATCGAGTTTCTTTCCGTTATGCTTGAAACTCTTTGAGCTGCATACACTCAGAAAATGCTCGGTCTTTATCTCCTTGACGCAGGCAAGCTCCCCGATCCTTTCTTCGGCATCGTTTTCCCCCATGGTCAGCACGGTGACATCGGGAACATCCGCTGCATCGAAATAATGTTCAATACCGCCCGTCACGGCTATAATGTTGTTCACCGCCGCCGCTGCAAACATCGAGCATAGAATGACAAACAGCAGCAGGATGATATTCATGGTCTTTTTTCGTTTCAGATCTTTTTTAAGTATCCTCCAGAACATAGTTTATACCTCTTTTCTTGCGTTTTATTTTCTCTATGTTCTGATTATAACATAAAAATTCTTAACAAGTCTTTAACTTTTGGAAATTTCAAAAAAACTGAACCGTCCTCGTATTGAGAACGGTTCTATTGTTTTATAGCAAAATCGTCCGTAGATTACACATTTTTATGGTTCGTATAGTGTTATTGATGGCAGAGCTTACTCTGGTGAAATGCTGGGATAAATGCAATGGTTTTATTCTCATTACTGCACTTGAAATACCAGCCTTTGAAATAATCTTGATCAAACAAAATGTTACCTCCAAAACATGAATTTCTTTCCAGATCAGTATGACCTATGTGAGAATGGATATACTAAAGAAAGCAAAATGATCGGAGGATATACAAATGAGCAATCAGTTGAAAAATACAACAAGTCCATATCTGTTACAGCACGCAGAAAATCCTGTGAACTGGTATCCGTGGTGTGAGGAAGCCTTTGACAAGGCAAAATCTGAGGATAAACCAATTTTTCTGAGCATCGGCTACAGTACCTGTCACTGGTGTCATGTGATGGAACATGAGAGCTTTGAGGATGAAAAAACAGCAGAAATTCTGAATCAATATTTTGTTTCAATTAAGGTTGATCGTGAGGAGCGTCCCGATATTGACAGCGTATATATGTCGGTGTGTCAGGCGTTCACAGGCAGCGGCGGCTGGCCTATGAGTATTTTCATGACATGGGATAAAAAGCCATTTTTTGCAGGCACATATTTTCCACCGAAGTCTCATTATGGAATGTCTGGATTTCCTGATTTGCTGGACGCAATTGTAAGTCAGTGGAACAATAACTGCAGAGAACTTTTGCATTCTGCTGAACAAATCATTGCACACCTGAAAAGTGCAGGATCAGGTAATAAAAATGTGAATGATGAAAACTTGATTGAGCAGACAATACAAATATTTTCAGAAAGTTTTGATACAATTAACGGCGGATTTGGTTCAGCTCCCAAATTTCCTACACCCCATAATTTGTTGTTTCTGATGTTGTATGCAAAGCAGAATCAGAATTCTGATACTTTGAAAATGGCAGAGAAAACGCTCTTGCAAATGCGAAAAGGCGGCATTTTCGATCATATCGGTTACGGATTTTCAAGGTACTCTACGGACAAATATTTTCTTGCACCACACTTTGAAAAAATGCTCTATGACAATGCACTCCTGATCATTGCATATTCAGTGGTTTACCGTCTTACAAAAAATGAAGTATATCTTGATACGGCAGAAAAAACAGCGGAATATATTCTTCGTGAAATGACATCTGTCGACGGGGGATTTTACAGTGCGCAGGATGCCGACAGCGAGGGTGTGGAGGGAAAATATTATACCTTTACACTGGATGAAATCATTCAAGTTCTGGGCAAGGAAAAGGGCAAGCGATTTGCAGAAACTTTTGATATTACAGAAAACGGAAACTTTGAGGGAGTGAACATTCCGAATCTGCTAAAAAGCAATGATCTGACAACAGATTTCAGTGATGAACTGAAGAAACTGTATGACTATCGAAAAAATCGTACAAAGCTGCATCTTGACGATAAAATTCTTCTTTCGTGGAACTCCATGATGATCGCAGCGTTGTCCATGCTTTACAGAGTTTCACGCAATGAAAAATATCTGAATGCCGCTGTCAATGCACAAAAGTTTATTGAGAAAAATTTAAGTGATGGTGTGCAGCTTTATACAAGCTGGAGAAATGGAACACATTCGGATATTGCTTTTCTGGACGATTACGCATTCTATGTTACTGCTCTTATCGAACTATATAATTCTACACTTGACAAAGCTTATCTAGAAAAATCAGAACGATTCTGTGATGAAGCAGTCAGACGATTTGCAGATGATCTAAAAGGCGGTTTTTATCTTTCTGGATCTGAAAATACAGAACTTTTCATGAATCCTAAAGAGAACTATGACGGAGCAATTCCAAGTGGAAATTCTGTCATGGCATACAATTTTGTTAGATTGTATCAGCTTACAGAGAATGAGAAATACCGTGAATTTGCCGAAAAACAGTTGGAATTTTTATCAGCTCAAGCGAGCGATTATCCGGCAGGACATTGTATGTTGCTGTTTGCAAAACTCTTTTATGAGAATAATCCGGATCATATTATTGTTGCTTTGAAGAATGATTCGGATTTGGAAGAAGTAAGGAGAAATATTCCGTTTCTTGCAAATATATCAGTAGTAAAGGAAAGCAAAGAATATCCGCTGCTGAATGATGAGACAACATATTATATATGTAAAGATCACGTCTGTTTGCCACCGACTAATATATTGCATTGAGTAAAAAACTCCTCCCGAAAACCAGGGAGGAGTCATTTTTAATTTAAACTAACTTTTGAGCAATTAACTCACGTT
>CAJKFZ010000122.1 GCA_905199285.1 uncultured Ruminococcus sp. | reverse complement strand
TTTTATGTCCTGAAAACAACGCAGTATCGGCACTTTCTGAAAAGTGCCGTTTTCTGTTGTCTGAATAGGGGAGGGATATTTGCCTTGAAAATGGGGTAAAATACCGAAATTCAGAGGTCAGCGTTTTCTTTTGCACCCATTTTGACCTGTTTGCACCCCATCGTTTTCTGTTGCTTGAAACACCGAAAAATAGGGAAATTTCAAGTGAAACCATTATCTCCCTTTGGTAGAGAAAAAATAGCCGCCACAGTAATCGCATTGACTACTGCGGCGGTATCAGTTTTATTTGTTTATACTTTGCTTAAGCAGTTCACGCTTCATTAAACACAGATCAAATACATTTAATCTGTCATCTTCACATAAGTCTGCGACTTTCCAGTTGACAAGTTGAGTATTCGGAACGGCAAGCAGCCATTTCTGGAGAAGTATCACATCTGCAACATTAAATTTTCCGTCGCTGTTAACGTCGCCGAGCGTAGTTTGCGGTTCGGCAGTCATTCTTTGTATGAATTCAATACCCTCGTTTTTGCCGAGATTTCGACTGTACAGCTTTTCGTCGGAGTTGTTCCAATGCTCATGAACACCAAGGTTTGTCACAATATGACCATTTCCGTCTGTATAAGTTATTCCCGACGGAGCATTTGAAACAAGTCCGGCTTCATGCAAATAATTTTCATTTGTAACATCTTTTGCGGCACTGTTATTTTCTGTAATGGTCGGTTCGTTGTTCAAAAAATCTGCTCCTACGGAATCGATCGCCACCGGATCCTGCGATACGAAAATGCTGGATGTATAGTCATTGTTAAACGGTGTTTGCTGCCACTTTGAATTCTTTTCGGTAATAGACGCTCCCTCGCTTGGCGCACATATAATGGCGTCCAGCATATACAAAACAGTTTTTCCACCAAGATCAGAATTAGCCATCAGATCGACAAGCGGACTGTATATTCCCATTTCACTTGTTGTCAGCCACCCATGCAGGTTAGCGCCCTCCGGCGGACGCAGAGCATTGCCGTTGATAAAAGAACCGAAATGATTTTTGACGCATAGAGTAATCCCATAGCTGTGTCCTTTCAAGTTGGCAAGGTTTATCACATAAGTTGCTTCGGTAACGCAGGTCGGCAGATAATTGACCTTTCCGCTGAATTGATACGACCAGTTGATCGGTGCGTTTTCATCTGCGATGCCGTTATTGCGGCCTACGAAATGAACACCTTTGAGATCGCCTGCTGTACACAAATCCACCATGTATTCAGGAAATATGCGTGATACATCATAAACGGTAATGTCAGACGGATTAACGCCTCCCTCTTTTACAAGAGAAGTAAGCAGAGCTTTGAGCAGCACGGGATTGGTATAACTCATATGCGTTTCACCGGAGTTATCATCGTCGAACAGTCCTGAACCGTTGATGTTTGCTTTAATGGCTATTTTCTCGCCTTGTGTATAGCCGCCATTCATATTGCGTGATTCTTTGTTTGAGGTAAATAGTGCGTTCCACCCGTCCTTAGCGGTTTCTTTATCGCCGAGGGAGGCGATGCTGTCATTCACCATATTCAGAATGATAGTTTCATCAAAGTGTTCTGTTTCCCACCAGTAGCCGCTGCCGTCCCATTCCACGGAGTCGGGGTTGTGCTCCCATACCACTCGCCCGGGCATTGCACCGATTCCCATGCCGTATGTTTCGTGCTGTGGGTAATTGCCGTCATAGGGAGCGTGATACTCCGTGGCAGAAGAATTTATGCCGGAGGAGCTTTCTGTCAAATGAGATTCCATTGCATCAGATGCATGAGAAAGTGAATTGTTACACGCTCCCAAAGAACAGATAAGAAACAAAGTACAGATACAACATAAAAATTTTTTCATAAACTATCCTTTCTTTTTAGGAATACCATCCGAATAAGGATTTTCCTTTGTCAAGTATCTCAAGCTGCTTTATGTCCTCAGCAGAAAGTTCAAAGTCAAAAATATCCATATTTTCTTTCAATCTCTCTTTGTGAGAGGTTTTCGGAATAACGATAACCCCTCTCTGAATCAGAAACCGCAATCCGATCTGTGCAGCAGATTTACCATATTTCCGTCCGAGCATACACAGCGTATCATTTTCAAAGAAATGTCCTTTTCCGGCTGCAAAGGGACTCCACGCCTCCATGAGCGTGCCGTGTTGTGCCATAACGGTTTGCAATTTCGATTGTCCGTAAAACACATGAGCTTCCACCTGATTGATTACCGGAATGATCTCGCAGTTACGAATAAAATCCAAATACTGCTTTTCATTAAAGTTGGAGATGCCGATTGCCCGCAGCTTACCGTTCTGATATGCCTCTCGCATTGCCCGATACATTTCCGCTGATTCCTTATACGGTTCGTGAATCAGTAAAAGGTCAATATAGTCTGTCTGCAAGAAATCAAGCGATTCTTCAATAGCGGATTGAGCAAGTTCATAGCCTTTGCTTGGAGAATATAGCTTGGTCGTAATGAAAAGTTCATTGCGAGGTATGCCACAGTATTTTAAGGCGTTTCCAAGTGATTTTTCGTTTCCATACATCTGCGCTGTGTCAAACAGACGATACCCAATCTCTATCGCCTCTGACACACAGCGTTCACATTCTTTACCGTGAAGCTGGTATACACCCAATCCAAGAACAGGCATTTCTATATCGTTATTCAATGTGACTGTTTTCATATCCGTTTTACCCTCTTTGCCAAAAGCACGCCCATATCATAAGCCGCTTTACAATCCAGCGGAAATTGCTCCTCACGCTGTTTTCGTTTATCTTCCTCTGAAAAAATGGAAGATTCATATTTGCTGTAATCTGTGAACTGCCATGTATTGTAAACATACAAAAGCTCCGGTTTATGTCCCAATGCCTCGGTAATGGAACGCTGATACTTTTCCAAGTTTGATGTTACATGAACCTGTTCCGATTGTTCTTTTGTGATGTTCATACTGTAAATAAATCCTGTTGGCAGTTTTTTAGAAAACACCGTTGGAATATCCTCGCTGTAAATATAGTTAGAGAATAGGAATCGTTCCAAGAAAGCTGTCATTCCTGATGTAATATTATCATAATAAATCGGAGAGCCGAAAATCACAGCATCCGCAGTTTTCAGCTTTTCAAGAAGCGGAGACAGGTCATCTCGCATGGCACAAGTACCATGCAGACGATCCTTTCGCTTGCAATAGAAGCAGCTGACACAGCCTTTATATTTCAGATCGTAAAGATCAACTTGCTGAGTTTGAACGCCTTGACTTTCTGCACCTTTTAATGCTTCCTTTAACAAGGTAACCGTATTCCCGTTTTTTCTTGGACTGCCGTTTATTGCAATGACATTCATATTGATACTCTCTTATCTTTTAACGGTATGATTTATCAAAAATTTCCGCACATTCCTCATCGGACATCGGGCATGGGTTAGAGAGGAACAAACCGCCCATTGTTTCCCTTGCGTTGACAGCCAGCGTCATAGATTCGGATTTTTCAAAACCATAATCGCTCATTTTCAGATCGTCTACGCCGCATTCTTTTTGAAGCTGTATAAGAGCCGTAATGAAATCCTCCGGCTTATCGGCATTCGGAATTCCCATGACTCTTGCCATTTTGATAAACTGCTCGTCACAGGCATGACGCTCAATAAAGAAACGGGCAAACTCTACGGAAATCATAATCAATCCTGCACCGTGAGGAAGATTGTGATGATATGCACTCATAGCGTGTTCCATTGAATGCTGTGCGGTCGTATTGGTAAGCTGCATGGTAATTCCTGCAATTGTACTGCCGTAAGCAACGGCTTCTCTTGCTTCCAGATCGTTGCCGTCCGCAACAGCTCTCGGCAGATATTTTGCAATATTCTCAATGGCAGAAAGAGCAATAGTTTCGCTGAGGATGTTGACACCGTTGGAAATCATAACTTCGGTGTTGTGGAACAATGCGTCAAAGCCCTGATATGCCGTATACTTTGGCGGCACGGTTTTCATCAGTTCGGGATCAACGATCGCAAGCACGGGGACAAGTTCAGGATAGCCGAAGCCAATCTTCTCATTCGTCTGGTGATTGGATATAACGCCCCAGCAGTTTATCTCTGAGCCTGTGCCGGATGAGGTTGCAATGGTCACAATGGGAAGTCCGAGATTCACAAGGGGCTGACCTTTACCCGTGCCGCCGTTTATATAGTCCCATAAATCGCCGGGATTGGTAGCCATAGCGGAAACTGCAACCGCCGAATCCAAAACCGCACCGCCTCCGAGAGCAACAATAAAATCACAGTTGTTTTCTTTGGCAACGGCAGCCGCTTCCATTACGACCTCCTTAGACGGGTTTTCATGGATGTTGCCGCAAACGACATATTCTGCTCCGGCTTTTTTGAGCTGCTCCTGCACACGATCAAGCGTACCATAAGTTTTGACCGATTTGCCGTTAGAAATCAAAAGCAGAGCTTTCTTGCCGGGCAGCTTTTGATTGCCAAGTTCGTTCAGCTTTCCCGCACCGAAAATAAGATTGGTGGGATTGTTAAAATTGAAATTCATGTTCATATTGAGTACCTCCGAATTATTTATTTGTTTTTTCTTTTTTCATGGAATAGACCAGATAATCAAGACAGTCAATCATATGCTGACTGACATGAACCTGATCTAAAAGCAATGCTTTTTGCATGGAAAGAAGCCTGTATTGTTCTCCGGTTCTGCCGTTCTTTTGCAGTTCTAAGAATTTCTGAATGGTGTCTTCATCAAATCCAGCGTCTTTTAGATTGCGGAGCAGTTTGGCTTCCTCTGACATTTCGTTCACTTGATCACCTCCGTCGTCTGATTTTATTATACTGAAAAAACGGCAAAATAGCAAATACTTAATTTGAAAAACATGATATGCTTGACAGGCATATCATAAAATGCTATAATATAACTAAAAACAGAGGAGGTTTCGTATGGAGATCAGAGTACTTCGTTACTTTTTGACGATTGCGAGAGAGGGCAGCATAACAAATGCGGCAAACTTTCTTCATGTCACGCAGCCTACGCTCTCAAGGCAGATACATGATTTAGAGGACGAGTTAGGACAAAAGCTTTTTACTCGTGGAAGTCATAATATGACATTGACCACAGAAGGAATGATACTGCGTAAACGTGCTGAGGAAATTATTTCAATGGTGGATAAAACAGAAGCCGAGTTTACTTCTATGGAGGAAGCCGTCGGCGGAGATATTTACATCGGCGGAGGAGAAACGGATGCAATCAAGTTTCTCGCAAAGGTTGCAAAAGAGCTTCATGATACTTATCCGAATATCCACTATCACTTGTACAGCGGCAATGCACAGGATGTAACCGAACGACTCGACAAGGGTCTTTTGGATTTCGGCGTTTTGGTTCAGCCGGCAGATATATCAAAATATGATTATCTGAATATTCCGGCGAAAGATACTTGGGGTGTTGTTATGAGAAAAGACAGTCCTCTGGCAGAAAAAGAAACAATATGCAAAGAAGACTTGATTGGAATTCCGTTAATATGCTCCCGGCAGGCTATATCACAGGAAAGAAGTAAAAATGAATTTACACAGTGGTTCGGAGAAGATTTTGACAAACTGGATATTGTGACGACATTTAATCTTGTCTACAATGCGGCAATCATGGTAGATGCAGGACTTGGGTATGCTGTTACCATTGATAAAATTGCGAACACTTCTGAAAACAGCACTCTTTGTTTCAGACCGCTTGAACCGAAATTGGATTCAGGACTGAATATTATATGGAAAAAATATCAGGTATTTTCTTCTGCTGCCGAACTGTTTTTAGAAAGATTAAGAGAGAGCTTTGTTTAATATGTTAAAGACGGAAAATTAGCTATTATTTCATATGTTTTTACTTTCATCAACAATAACATTGTTTCTCATCATCCTTGCGTTTTATGTTGCTGAATCAAAAAAATTAACCGTCACAGTAATCGCATTGACTACTGTGGCGGCTGAATGTTTTTTATGCTTCAATTTCCGTTCCGTCAAGGAACTGAAAAATCATTCTGTTATCATGAAAAATCGTAACTTTTTCAATCATTGTTCTCCAAAGACTCTCATCAAACGTATCGATAGGGGAATCAGCCTTTTCAAGCTGAAGAACAAGCTGTTGAAGTCGTTTGACTTTATTTTGTCGGTCACTTTTTTTATGCATCAGTTTCTCATAAACTACCTTCTGACTTTCATACTGTCGAACCAGTTCATCATGACGTCTGTCGAACTCTTCCTTGTTTCTTGCCGTCACGATATTGTTCTGAATGTGCATTTGATTTAATGCGGAAGTATTACTCATTTCCTGAATGGCTTTTTCAATTTTTGCATCGAGTGCAGAGGTATCAGAAAGACTTTCAATCAGCACTTGAACCGTTTCAAGAATCAAATCCTTTCCCTGAAAGAACACAGAAAAAGCATTGACAAAACGTTGTTTGATCTCATCCTCATATAAATGCGGCGTGGAACAAAGCTGCTGTCCTTTGAATTTGTTGTTGCACTGCCAGATGACACGTCGGTATTTTGAAGTAGAATGCCATACCTTTGAGCCGAAAAAGCAGCCACAGTCCGCACATACAATTTTTGCTGCAAAGAGTGAATTACCGCTATATTGCTTGCCAAGCTTTTTACGCCTTGCCATTTCAAGCTGGACTTGCTCGAAATCTTGTGAATCTATAATTGCTTCGTGACTTTCGTCAATGTAGTATTGCGGTACTTCGCCTTCGTTGATTTTTTTCTTTTTCGCAAGAAAATCGGTGGTAAAGCTCTTTTGGAGAAGTGCAGAACCCTTGTATTTTTCGTTAGTCAGAATACTTTCAACCGTTGATGCGTACCACTTTTCCTTACCGCTTGGCGAGAGAATGCCACGATTCATCAAAGCCTTTGCAATGCTGTAAGTAGTCATGCCCTCAAGAAAAGAGCGATAAATGAAACGGATGATTTCGGCTTCTTCCGGTACAATTTCAGGCAGACCGTCTGCACCTTTTTTGTAGCCGAGGAAACTGGAGTAGGGGAGTGAAACCTTTCCGTCTGCCATACGTTTTCTGTGTCCCCATGTGACATTTTCGGAAATAGAACGTGACTCTTCCTGAGCAAGAGAACTCATAATCGTGATTAACAATTCTCCCTTGCCGTCAAATGTCCAGATCTGTTCCTTTTCAAAATAACACTCTACGTTATGTTCTTTCAGCTTTCGTATTGTTGAAAGGGAATCCACGGTATTTCGAGCAAAACGGCTCACGCTCTTTGTGATGATAAGATCGATTTTCCCGTCCAGAGCATCTTTTATCATCTGATTAAAACCATCTCTGTGCTTGGTGTTCGTTGCGGAAATTCCCTCATCCGTATATACCTTTACGAACTCCCATTCACCGTGCTTTTTGATGTATTTTGTGTAGTAGTCCACCTGTGCAGCATAGGAAGTCTGTTGTTCTTCCTGTTCTGTCGAAACTCGTGCATATCCTGCGACCTTACGCTTTACGACTGTATCATTTGGAAGATGTGTCAAAGGATTGATCGTTTGCGGAATCATCGTGACTGTTCGTGCCATTTTCTGCTCCTTTCTCCGGTGGCTTTTTTCATTTCATCCGTCCAGCTTTCAGAACGTGAACGATCTTTCCAGTTCGCAGAAACCTCATGTCTGTCAGTGAAAATAAAAGTCAGTTCATTCGGTGCAGGAACAAGAATTTTTGCAATTTGATTTTCAAAAATGTTCGTATCAAATTCAGAAATACCAAGCACTTCACAGCAAACAGAAATCAACGTATTTTCAGGAATTTGTTTTGCTGTGGGACAATACTTTTTCCCTTTTGTGTTGTATGTAGCACA
>CAJKFZ010000121.1 GCA_905199285.1 uncultured Ruminococcus sp. | reverse complement strand
ATCCTGCAAACGATAAGCAGATTTTTGCTGAATTCAACTCCCAAAATTTCAAGGAGAAGAAGGCTGTCAACAAGGAAAAACTCCAGCAGCAGCTTGGTCTGCCTGTTGACAGGAATAAGTATATGATCGCAATTATCTCACGTCTTACCGATCAGAAAGGTCTTGATCTGGTAAATTACGCTATAGAGCAGATATGTGATGAATTCACACAGTTTGTTGTTATAGGCACAGGCGATCCGAGATATGAGAATATGTTCAAGCATTATCAGTGGAAGTATCCTGAAAGAGTTTCTGCAAATATTCTTTATTCTGATGATCTTGCACATAAGCTTTACGCTGCTGCGGATGCAATGCTTATGCCGTCGCTGTTTGAGCCATGCGGTCTGACACAGCTTATTTCACTCCGTTATGGAACAGTTCCGATAGTTCGTGAAACAGGCGGTCTTAAAGATACGGTTCAGCCTTATAACGAATTTGACGGAACAGGTACGGGATTCTCGTTTGCAAATTATAATGCGGATGAAATGCTCGGCGTTATCAATTATTCAAAGCATATTTATTATAATCATCGTGACCAGTGGGATAAAATGGTTCAGCGTGGAATGGAGACTGATTTCTCGTGGAACAGTTCTGCAAGACAGTATGAGGGTATGTACAACTGGATGATAAACTGGTAATCAGTTCCTTGTGAGCGTAGGGCTGACACAAAAAACAGAATCGAGATGACTTCAACAATGAACAGTAAAAAAATAAAAGGCGCAATATTTGATATGGATGGAGTGATTCTCGATACGGAAAAACTCTATCTGCGGTTCTGGATGCAGGCTGCGGCTGACTTTGGCTATAATATGACCGAGCAGCATGTTTTCGGAATAAGAAGTCTTGCGAGAAAATTTGCGGTTGAAAAACTGAAAGGCATTTTCGGAGAGGAATTTCCTTATTATGATATCCATGCCCATAGAGTTGAGCTTATGGACGCTTTTATAAAAGAAAATGGATTTGAGACGAAAAAAGGCGTATTTGAACTTCTTGATTTTCTTCGTGAAAACGGTATAAAAATAGCCGTAGCGACTGCCACGGTCCGTGAAAGGACGAATTCTTATTTGAATTCGATTGGAGCGTCTGAATATTTTGATGCGATAGTATGCGGAGATATGGTCGAAAATGGTAAGCCGGCGCCGGATATTTATCTTAAAGCAGCGGCGGAGCTTCAGCTTCTTCCGTCGGAATGCGCCGCTTTTGAGGATTCTCCCAACGGCATTAAATCGGCGTACAGCGCTGGTTGTTATACTATTATGATCCCCGACCTTACTCAGCCGACTGAGGAAGATGCTCCTCTTCTCAGCGGAATTTATGAAAGTCTTGATAAGGCTGTTGGATTTTTTAAGGGGAGGTGCTGAGTATGCCAAGCGTTTCAGAAGTTTTCGA
This sequence comes from uncultured Ruminococcus sp., assembly GCA_905199285.1. GTDB lineage: Bacteria > Bacillota > Clostridia > Oscillospirales > Ruminococcaceae > Ruminococcus. Next base: position 6,447 of record CAJKFZ010000121.1, on the reverse strand, counting down.
GATTCCTAAGTTTTATTATTTCGACAGTGGAAACGATTACTCCGGAAGCAAGAACGATTTCTCATATAAGATTGTAACCGGAGAAAAGCTGAAAGCAATGGTATGGCACGGCAGATTATGCTCAATGAAAGCCGAGATCGAACACGAACAGGAATTTGAACGAAGCGAAGACGGATTTGCTTCAATGATAAAATGGCTTGAGGAAATGTATTCCAAGGGTTGATAACACATAAAAAGAGCTGTTGTACTTTCGTACAGCAGCTCTTATTTTTATTAATTTGCCAATTCCGTATAAACGAAATAAATTTTGATTCTTACCATTCGCCGTATTCCGGTGGAATATATGGGTCTGTTGGCTGAGGATCTGTTGCAGGAGGATCGGTCGGAGGCGGATTGGTCTGAATTGGTGGTTGTGTAGTAGGCTCAACATATGAAGTAGTCGGCTCTGGTTCGGTAGTTGTAGTTACTGTGTTTGGATCAGTAGTAGGCGGCTGAGTTTGAACTGGTGCGTCCTCAGACACATAGTAAACCGTAAGTTTTTTGCCTTCCTTATTGCTGAAGAAAGTTCCCGGGCTTACAACGTTTCCGTCAACCTGAAGTTCAATAATTGAGTTAGGTTCGCCTGAATATGCGGTCGAAGCAATGAACTGATAGTTGAAATCAGAAATGCCTGCTGCCTCAAGACGATTTTTGTACTGTGAAACATTACATCCGCTGAAATCAGGGATAATAGCTGATTCTTTGCCTTTGCTTACCTTAACCTTGACTACGCTTCCGTTTGCGATCATAGTTCCGGCTTCTATTTCCTGTTCAAAAATCATATCATTATCGTAATTATCATTATACTCATAGGTTGGATCAAGAATGAAATAATCCTGATATTTTTCCTTTGTATGTTCAAAGAATTTGCCTACAAGATTAGGAACTTCGGTGTCCTTATCTTCTGAATCATCATCGGAAGTCGGTTCAGTCGTTCCCGAAACAACATTGTCGGTAACGGATGTATTTTTACTTTTTCCGCCTGATGTATCATCATTATTGCCGCCGCCGAGAATATTGAATATAACGACAGCAATTATCAGAAGTATTGCAAAAAGAAGAATACCAATAATTATCGGGATTTTTATCCTGTCAACGGTATTTACTTTTTCATAACGGTAATCGTCGTAATTTTTCGGTGGGGGATTATTATATATTGGATTTTGCATCGGCTGTTGATAGATGTTCGGATTATTCGGAACGTTATAATTTCCGTAATTGCCGTTTTGAACATTTTCCTGAACCGGATTAGCAGACGGCGCTGCCGGCGGAGGAGTTACAACAGGAGTAGAAGCGGTATTTCTGAGACTGACAGGCTGTTCAAAAAGTCTTGTAACAAGCTCTGTGATAGTCTGGATACGGTCTCTGCCGCTAAGATTCATACCGTCCATAATAACTCTTGAAATATGCTGCGGAATCTGTGAATTGAGCATAGAAGGCTCGTGCAGATCATCGTGCTTGAGACGATTGATCGAATCATCCGGCATACAACCTGTAAGCGCACGGTAAATAAGAGCGCATATTCCGTAAACATCAGTCCATGAACCCTGACGGCTGCTGCTGCTGGCAGAATACTGTTCCGGAGCAGCGTAACCTTTAAACAGTTCGTATTCAAGACCTGCGTCCGCCGTTCTTACCGCCGAAATACAGAAACTTGAAAGTCTGAGTTCGCCCTTTGATGTGATGTAAACCGTATCCGGACTGATAGCACGGTGAATAATTCCGGCATTATGAAGTCTGCCGATAGTAGTAAACAGCGGCGGAAAAAGTTTTGAAACCTGTTCCCAGCTAAGTTCTCCGGCATTATCTTTAAGAAAATCGAGCATTTTAACTCCGTCGATATATTCAAAAACGGTATAAGTCGTATTATTTTCCGCAAACATATCAAGAACGGGATTAATATTTGAATCGTTTCTCAGTCTTGCAAGAGATTTATTAAGCTCGGTATACTCAGCCATGAAAGCTTTGTATTTTGCAAGATCGTTGTAATTTACGTTGATAGTTGCTTTGTTTTTTACACGGGAACAGAGATTAATAGGCATATATTCTCTTAAAAGCACTTTACATTCGGTTGAAATATCATGACCGGCATATGTAGCGCCTTCACCATTGTATTCAAGTAGAATACCGACAAGATATCTGTCGTGGAGTATTGTACCTGGGGTTATATACATGGGATTATGCGGCGTAGTGTTATCATAACCGCAATTCGGACAGATATGAAGATCGGAATCAAATTTTTCCATGCATCTATAACAGAATATGTGTTCTCCCAAAACAGCTCCTCCTTTTTATTATAATCAACGCTTTTGGCAATAGCGAGGATATTTATTTGATGAATCAATAAAAAGCCATCGTATTTATTGTAACAGCATTTGAGCAAAATGTCAACCGTTTAGGCTGTCTTATTACAGAATCGTCGGAATTTTGTATTTTTTCTGTAATAATTTCACGCCATTTTCTTGCAGATTGTAACATATTGATCTGCAAATAAAGTCATGATGTCAATAATTGGCGAAAAATCAAAAGCTCTGTGTGACATACAACGGTATGCCTGCGTCTTTTGACAGGCTTTAATTGGTGATGCAGTATCTTATGTAATGGACTGCTGCGAAGAACAGCGGCAGTCTTTATGAAGATTCTCAGCTATAGTTTTTGGCAAGACGAAAATCGACTGATTCCGAAAACGGATCGAAGAAGATTTCTTCATTGTCCTTATTTGCAACAAGATACGAGTTTTTATAAAACAGCGGAATAAAACCGAAACTGCTTATAATATCTTGTTCCGCAGAGCGGTAGGTTTCAACAAGCTCTGCAACAGTCTGACATTTCCTTATCTTCTCAGTATATGAAAAATCTTTTCCGAGACTTTCTTTCAGAAACTCTCTTTTCTCGAACTGCTCGATAACAGACAGACCGCTGTTCATGTCGCCTTTAAGGGGATAAAGTGCAATGCTGAAATCTCCTTCGGCGATACGGCGGTTGAATTCGTCGGCAGTGACGTCCTCAATGCCGATATATATTCCGAGAGTTTCCTGCCAGCTTTGAGACAGAATATGAAGATCTCCGGAATTAACAGTTTCTGCGTTGACGAGAATTTTTATTGACTCGACCGAGCCGATATTAAGTTCCTGTTTTGCAGTTTCAAGATATTTTTTTGCCTCTTCGAGATTATAAGAGCTGAACTGTGAGTCGGAAGCAAGTTCACGGTAGCTTCTTCCGGCAAGACTTACGGCAGGAGGAATTATTCCTGAAGCGATTGAAATATCATTTCCGATACGTCCTTCTAAATCGTTTCTGTCAATCGAAAGAGCGAGTGCCCTGCGAAGATTCTGATTTGCAAAATATCTGTCATCGGGATTGAATATAAGTCCGAGAGTCGTTGCCTTTGAGCTTGTAACTGAGTATTTTTTAGAGCTGTAAGAGCTGTTCATAGTCGTGAAGCAGTCGATTTCTTCATTCTTAAAAAGCTGTTTAATATCGCTGTCTGATTTCTGAATTGTGAAGCTCAGGTAGCCCGGCGAGATAGGATACTGCTCGCTGATATTTTTGTCATTTCTCCTCATATAGAGAATGTTGTGGACTCCGTAAGGATCATAGAACCATTGACGGACATAGAAAGCTCCGTTGGACATAACAGAATCTTCATCAAGACCGTATCTGCCTTTGGTTTAATAAAAAAACTCCTTATTGCACGGATATGCTGCCGAAGAAGTAAGCATACCGAGAAATTCAGCCGATGGATAATCGAGAGTTATCTCTAAAGTATATTCATCAAGGGCAGTAACTCCGGCGGATTCCGGGGAAGCTTCTTTTTTAATGATAGAACCTGCATTTTTTATGCAGGAAAAATCAGAAGCGTATGGCGACTGCATCTGCGGATCAAGTATTCTTTGAAAAGCGAAAACGTAATCGTCAGCGACAACGGGAAAACATTCGTCATCGTCAATATAATCGTTTTCGTTGCTGTCGAAAAACCAGTAATTATCCTGACGAAGTTTAAATGTATAAACCAGATTGTCAGGCGAAACAGTATAGCTTTCGGCATTGCAGCAGGATATTTTTCCTGATTGATCCATAGAAACAAGACCGCTGTAAAGATTTTTTATAACGGTGTTTGAGGAAGGATCGTTTGCAAATTGAGGGTCAAGGCTTTGAGGGTTGCCGCAGAGCGGCACATCATACATATGGTTCAAACCATCGCCTCTGTCGTCTTTTCCGCAGGAAGCAAGCGGAAAAGCGAGCATTGAGGCACATAAAAAAATTGCTGTCTTTTTCACATTTATTCTCCAGTTATATTCTGCGAACCTGTAAAAATGGTTCTAATAAAATGTGTTCCTCAAAAGAAGAACACATTATTGTATGTATTTAATTCATTTCAACAGTAACGATAAATCCATCGACATTGTTACCGGAAACGGTATAGCTTTTGTCTGTAGGAACAGGAACATCGGTATCTCCACTTGTATTTGCAGGAACGAAGTAAACGTTATAAATCTTTTCGCTTGTCTTTATTTCAAGAGGAGCAGTATTATTATATTCCTTGATCTTTGCAATATACTCTTCGAGACAGAGATTATTTTCTTTTATGTAAGCTGCATGAGGAACTCCGACATAGCGGTAAGTCTGGGTTCTCGCCTGTATTCCGGTTAAATTCTCTTTTCCTTCCGGGAAACGGACGATAAATCCATATTCAGCGGAATGTTCGTCAATAAAGGCATAGACATCAATAGGAGAATAGTATCCGGCGCTTGATCCGTCTTCCGGGAATATGCCCATATCAAAGGAACGTGCGGTATGGTAATCGGAAAAACCTCCCATAAACGGTGAATCTCCGCTGTAGTAGCGGTTGTTTTGTTCCTCAAGAGTACGATAGCCTTCAATGATATTGATGTTTTTATTTGAAGTTTCTTTATAGAAAGCCTCCATAAGAGAGTTAAGATGGTCTATAACATTTGAATCAAGTTTTATTATCCAGTCTTTATACTGATAGTGATCGGTATTGATATGATCGTAAAGAGTAAGGGGTTCGGTATCCTGTTCCGGGAATTTATACTCATGGTCGGAATTTACGAGGATAAGATCTCCACGGTTCACATCTTCAGCGGGATGAACTTCTGAAGAAAATGATGAAACCGTAGTTGATTCGTTTGTAGAGGATGAAAGTATAGAACTTGTCTGATCGCTTGTAGTTAGGTTATCAATAATAGTCGGATTATCTGTAGAAGCTTCCGTAGACGCCTGGGAAGATTTACTTTCATTGGACTTTTTTTTGCTTCCTGAAATGCTTTTGATACACGATGTAAGAACCACTATAATAACCGCAAGAACAAGAACTGCTGCAACGATTCTGTCGTATCTTACTTTATATTTTTTAGAGGAAACGTTTCTGTGTTTTTCTCTTCGTTTGTTTCCGTTATTCATAATATAAAAATCTCTCCTTTTAAGTGAGCCAAAAATTAACATAAAATTTCGGCAATATTGCCAATTGACATATATTATATCACAAATCAGATCAAATGTAAAGAGCTTATTTGTAATTTTCTGTAAAATTTCAACTTAGAGGATAAAATAATTATATTTGATGTTGTGATGTTTGTAAAAATTCGCATTTTTACTATTCAATCCGCTAAACACAGTAAATTACAAAAGAATTGTTATTGAATTTGATTACGGACATAACAAAGATGATTCCGGCATAAAATAATTTAGGAATCACTGGAACTGATTGGTGCTTCCGTATTATTTTTCGGAGGTTTTACATATGAATAATCGTAAAAAAATCAGTATAATCGATTTGCTGATATACATTGTTTCAGCCGAGCTTGCAGGAGCAGTTTCCTCGCTTATTACAGGAAGTTTTACAGATTTTTACTCAAGATATGAGAAACCGCCGCTTCTTCCTCCGGCTTGGATTTTTCCTGTAGTCTGGGTGATATTGTATGCTTTAATGGGAACGGCGGCATATCTTGTAAGCTTGTCGGATAATAAAAGCGATGACAAAGGAAAAGCTCTTGCACTGTACTGGATTCAGCTTGCGTTCAATTTTTCATGGAGCATAATATTCTTCCGTTTTGAAGCTCTTTGGATGGCGGCAGTTATTATCCTTATCCTGCTTGCATTAATAATTGTCATGATTATGAGTTTTTATAAAATAAATTCGCTTTCCGGAAAAATATTAATTCCCTATGCGTTATGGGTTGCTTTTGCTGCATATCTTAATATAGCCTCTGCAATTATAAACTAGAGTGTGTTTATATAAAATGAATGTCGAGTATAATTTTGGTGAATACAAGGCAAAAATATGCAGATGAGTTGTCGCTCGGCAAGTATTTTCAAAACAGCAGTCGCTGAAATTTATGTGAATAAGCCCTAAGGTTTTGTATAACAACTCATTACTCCTTAATG